>NZ_BAAGRL010000015.1:0-69380 GCF_054782975.1 Myceligenerans halotolerans | reverse complement strand
AAAACAGCAGAGAAACGCCCGGCCGCTGACGCGGCCGGGCGCTACTCACGGATCCGGGTCTGACCGACAAGCGTCCGTCACCTCCCTGCCGATCAGAAGTCTTCCAGCCGGATCCCTAGCTCAGTCCGGACCCTCACAGCGTCCGAAGCCGGAACCCAATCGACCTCGTAGACACCGATACGTGTCTTGTCCATCATCAGCATTCCCCCCGCATAGTCGATGAACCCCTGCTGCATCTCCTTGACGTACGTCCACGGCGCGTAGTCCTCGATCAGCCGGTCCTTGGAACCGTCGGCCCAGACGATCACGAACCACACCCACCACTTGTTTCGGGGGCGCCCCCAGAACTGCGAGACTTTACTGGCGATATGGCCACGGAACTCACCGTCCCGCCGCAGGATCGCCACCCCGCCCCGGAACGGGTCAAGAGTTGGGTCAGGTTCCGGCTCCCTCTGTGTGGGCCTTCGGCGGAAGACCATGATTCACCTCTCGTTGGGAAGTATCAGGCGCGCGTCGCGGGCTCTGGGGTCGAAGAGAGCGAACCGCCGGGCGACTGAAGCGGTCACGTGTGCCGTGAAAGCGCCACGAGTTCGCTCGACCTCGATCCTCTCGATCGGTGCCTCGCGGAGATCGTAGTCGCGGATGAGATCGTCGATCACGCTCGGGACACGGCTGCGGTCCCCAACTGCGAAAATGGGCCACTGTGACACTCGACGAATTGCTCGCCGTGCCTGGCCTCGTCGTCGGACAGCCCGCTGACCCCGCCGCGATCCGTGCCTGCGAAAACACCCTCGGTCATCCGATGCCGGGTGATCTCGCCCGTGTTCTCCTACGGGCCGACGGGATCGTTCGTGACCACGAGAACCTCGTCCGAACGGTCGAAGATATCGCCCGAACGAACGCCGAGTTCCGGGACGGAACATTCGGCAACCTGTACATGTCGTTCGACGACGCCGTCTTCTTCGGCGACCCGGCCGACGGCGACCAGTTCTTCGTCGCCACCACCGGCATCCAGCAGGTCTACCAGTGGGACCACGAGACGGACAGCCGCACCTGGGTGGCGTCCTCCGTCACCGACTACTTGGAGCGATGCATGGCGGTCCAACGCGGCGACCATCCCGCGAGGATGAGGGCTGAGAGTTGATCGGGAGTCCCCCTAAGCAGTGGACGAAGGCAAGCCGTTCGGCCTATACGAGCCGACCGGATTCTCACGCGCAGCGGCCCACCGATACGGTTCGGCGCATGGATGTGGACACGTTCCGGCGGCTGGTCGCCGAGATTCGCAAACATGGCGCAGCGCCGAACGCGCGTGATGGCGAGGCCCTGGCCAACAAGGTGGTCGATACGCTCGCGGAGCGCTTGGGGCCCGATGAGCTCTTGGCGTTCGAGGCGGTGGCAGGTGCCCTGGCCGATACCGCTGACAGCCCAGCCATGGAAGCTGCGATGTTCCTGATCGAGGGATACATCAGCGACGACACCTTCATGGACCTCCGCGACGGTCTGATCTTGCTCGGCCGTGAGACGTTCGAGGCCGCGGTCGCGGATCCGGACTCGCTCGCCGAGTACTTCGAGAACGAGCACCTCGACAGTTCGACGGGGCGCATGGGGATCGCGTTCGAGTCGATCACCTCGTGCGTTGCTGACGCCTGGGTTCGGGTGACGGGCGCAGAAGACAGGGACGTTTTCTGGGATGCAGCCGAGTCCTTCGAACGTCAGGCGGTCGTGCCCGTCAGTCCACCTGCGGACGAGCCGTCGATCCTGCACGACGCCGATGCCACCCGCGCCCGATTGCCACGCCTTGCCGAGCGTTTCCCTCACCGGTTCAAGCCACGAGCAGCAGCGCCTCTCCTGGCTCCTGCCGAAGGAGAGCCATCCGAGCGGGCAAGCCTGTCCGAATACCAGAAGGGCTTGTCAGACGGCCGGGCGGACGCGACGTCGTCGAGGCTGAGCAACAAGCGCCTCGTCCCGGACTGGGGCCGCCTGTTCTGGGAAGAACATGGCGCGGGTTAGCGGCCTGAGCTGCCAGAGCATCGGCCAGCGAACTCCGCCGAGCTTCACGTCCCGCTCGCGGCCGAGGCACGGACAACGCTCGCGCCGATCGTCGCCGCGATGTCGTCGGGCAGCGGGTACGGCCGCTCTGGCGGCCGAACTACGCGGGGGGCTGGTCGGACGGTTGCCCGTCCGACCAGCCCCCCGCGGCTCAGCGTCTGCCGGTCAGACCCGGCTCCACCGCTGGTTCGCGTTGGAGTGGCACGACCACACGATCACGGCCGTGCCGTTCGCGGTGGCCGCTCCGTTCACGTCGATGCACAGCGACGGGAACCGGACGCTGCTGATCGAGCTGCCGTTGAACGTCCACTGCTGGTTGGTGCCCCCGTTGCAGTCCCACAGCTGGACCTGGGTGCCGTTCGCGGCGTCCGGTGGGATGTCCAGGCACTTGCCCACCATTCGCAGTGTCTGGCCGTCCTGGGTGATCTGCTGGTTGGTTCCGTCGTAGCAGTCCCAGATCTGCAGTCCCGTGCCGTTGGTGCTGGTGCCGTTCGGCACGTCGAGGCACCGGCCCGCGGACTCGCTCCGCAGGCGGAACGTGTCGCCCGGTGGCTGCGACGTGCCGCCGTTGAGCGCGTCGAGGACGGCGTAGTAGGCGGGCTTCTTGTTGCCCGAGCGGTCGAACAGCAGGGGGTTGTCCGAGCGCCAGGAGGTGTCGTCGCGCACACCCCACACCGTGATGCCGGTGCACCGCGAGACCGCGAGGCACGCCTGGGTCACCGCCCCGTAGACGTTGGCCTGGTTGTTGCCCTGCTCCACGTCCAGTTCGGTGATCTGCACGTCGACACCCAGGTCCGCGAACCGCTGCAGGTTGGCCTGGTAGCTGCTGGGGAACGAGGTACCCAGGTGCGACTGGAACCCGACGCAGTCGATCGGCACCCCACGGGCCTTGAAGTCCCTGACCATGTTGTAGATCCCGGTCGACTTCGCGTTGATCCCGTCGGTGTTGTAGTCGTTGTAGCAGAGCTTGGCGCCCGGGTCGGCTTCGCGCGCCGTCCGGAACGCCACCTCGATCCAGTCGTTGCCGGTGCGCTGCAGGTTGGAGTTGCGGCGGGCGCCGCTTCCGCCGTCCTCGAAGGCCTCGTTCACGACGTCCCAGGAGTGAATCTTGCCGCGGTAGTGCGTCGCCACCCCCCTGACGTGGTTGATCATCGCCTGTCGCAGGGCCGAGCCTTCCATGTTCTGCATCCAGCCCGGCTGCTGGGCGTGCCACGCGAGGGTGTGGCCTCGCAGCTGCTTTCCGTTCTGGAGCGCCCAGTTCGCGATCTGGTCGCCCCGGGAGAAGTTGAACTGGCCCTGCTGCGGCTCGGTCGCGTCCATCTTCATCTCGTTCTCGGCCGTGATCATGTTGAACTCACGGTTCAAGATCGTGGTGTACGCCGACTCGCTCAACCGCCCAGCCGGCACCGCCGCACCGAAGTACCGCCCGCTCTGCTCGGCCGCGGCACCCAACGTGCTCTCCGCGGCCGGCGCCGGCGCGGCAACCATCAAACCGGCAACCACCGACGCGACGCACAACGCCGCACCTGCCAAGGCACGACGGCCTGGTCTTGATGTAGTCCTCATCGCAACTCCTCTTCTACGACACCTGACGTCATCGACAGGTGGGGGACCGAACAAGAAACTCCGGTCGTTAGCGATCACATATCATATAACCTGTAGGTCGGCGCTCCAGCAAGGACTGAAACGATTCGTGGGCCGCAGAAATGACCTCGTGGCCGCGCCACTGCCGCAGGACCTCGTACATCGTCGCGAGCTGACCGCACGTGTACGGGGGGCGCAGGTGGAATGTAGCCGCCACCTCGGCAGCGTCCCCGTGCTGATCAGTGAGCCCGACGCCGATCAGTCACCGGCGAGGCAGGTCTGAGCCGGAGCATCGCTCACGGAGAAGCGCTTCGCCGTCCACGTCCCAGGAAGACTGCGGTTGCCTGCCGTCATGCGCCGATGCACGTGGCCGACGACCGATCACGTTGCTGCATAGAACCGGAACGCCGTCCTGGGGAAACGGTGAGTGGGGCCCGGGACTCCTCACGACCTCAGGTGTCCACGAGACACCACACGCAAAAGAGGCCCGAACCCGCGGAATTCCACGAATCCGGGCCTCTCACCAGGCCAACCGCCCAAGGGCGGCCAACCCATCAACTAAAAGTTGATCATGTGCCCAGCCAGCCCATGAATCGACTCCTGCACCGACTCCGACAGCGTCGGGTGCGTGTGCACGTTCCGCGCCACCTCGTCCGCCGTCAGGTCCCACTTCTGCGCGAGCGTCAGCTCGGGCAGCAGCTCGGACACGTCCGGCCCGATCAGGTGCCCGCCGAGCAGCTCGTTGTACTTCGCGTCGGCCACGAGCTTCACGAAGCCGACGGTGTCGCCGAGCCCGTGCGCCTTGCCGTTGGCCATCGTCGGGAAGGACGCGACCTTCACCTCGTACCCCTCGTCCTTGGCCTGCTGCTCGGTGAGCCCGAACGACGCCACCTGCGGGGAGCAGAACGTGGCGCGCGGCATCATCCGGTAGTCGCCCAGCGTCTGCGTCTCGGCACCGGCGATGGTCTCGGACGCGACGACGCCCTGCGCCTCGGCCACGTGCGCGAGCATGAGCTTCGCGGTGACGTCGCCGATGGCGTAGATGTGCGGCACGTTGGTGCGCATGTGGTCGTCGATGTCGATCGCGCCGCGGTCGGTGAGCGCGACGCCGGTGTTCTCGAGCCCGAAACCCTCGACGTTCGGCGCGAAGCCGACGGCCATGAGCACCTTGTCGACGGTGAGCTCGCCCGGCTTGTCGTCCTTCACGCCCTTGTAGCTGACGTGGACGGACGAACCGTTGTCCTTGACGGTCTGCACGGCGGTGGAGGTGAGGACCTTCACGCCGAGCTTCTTGTACTGCTTGGCGATCTCCTTGGAGACGTCCGCGTCCTCGTTCGGCAGCGCGCGGTCGAGGAACTCGATGATCGTGACGTCCACGCCGTAGTTCTTCAGGACGTAGCCGAACTCCATGCCGATGGCGCCGGCGCCGACGATGGCGATCGACTTCGGCAGGTCGCGGGTGAGGATCTGCTGCTCGTAGGTGACGACGTTGTCGCTGAGCTCGACCCCGGGCAGCAGGCGGACCTGCGAGCCCGTCGCGATGATGACGTTGTCGAACGTGACGCGCTCCGTGCCGCCCTTGTTGAGATTGACGTCGATGGTGTTCGCGTCCACGAACGAGCCACGGCCGTCGTACTCGGTGATCTTGTTCTTCTTCATGAGGAAGTGCACGCCCTTGACGCGGCCGTCCGCGACGGTACGCGAGCGGTCCCAGGCCTTGCCGAAGTCGAACGACACGTCGCCCGACATCCCGAACAGGTCCTTGTCATGCGTGAAGATGTGCGCCAGCTCCGCGTTCCGCAGGAGGGCCTTGGAGGGGATGCAGCCCACGTTGAGGCAGACACCACCCCAGTACTTCTCCTCGATGACCGCAACGGACTTGCCGAGCTGCGCCGCACGGATCGCGGCGACATAGCCGCCAGGGCCAGCTCCGAGGAGAACGACGTCGTAGTGGGAAGCCATGGCCCCCAGCCTATGGGCAGACCGCCGATGCCGTGGCGTGACGTCCGTCATGAACCAGCACCATGGACGACGACGGCCGCCGTCGGCGCGCATGCGCCTCAGCCCCGTCTTCGGCGAGTTGCCGCCGGCCAGATTTACGCAACTGATGGTTGCGCATCAGTGGCGAGCGATATGCGTTTGCGCAACCAATAGTTGCGAGACAACGGGAGCACGCGATGAGCACTGCAAGCACGGAGCGCACGGGACGCAGCTACTCGACGTCGTACGTGGTCGAACAGTCGCCGGAGGCGGTCTACGCCGCCGTCCTGGACGTCGGCGCCTGGTGGACCGGCAGCGACATCGTGTTCGACATCGCCCCCACTGCCGACGGCACCGAGCTGCGGTTCACCCACGTCGGCCTGGTGCCGGACGTCGAGTGCTTCGACGCGTGCTCGACGGCCTGGCTGCACTTCATCGACGGCAGCCTGCGCAGCCTGATCTCGACGGGCGAAGGGCTGCCCGATCCGTTCGACGGGTGACCGCGCGCCCGCTCAATGGGTGACTCGGAATCCCGCCTCACCGCGAGGCGGAACGTCCGAGATGTCGACGGCGGTCACCACGGCCGCCGTCGGCCCCTCGCGCAGGACGGCGACCAGCGCGTCGACCGCGTCCGACTCGCCCTCGACCTCCGCCTCGACGCTGCCGTCGGGCAGGTTCCGCACGGACCCCGCGACGGGCAGCCGCCGTGCGGCGCGCACCACGGCGGCGCGGAAGCCGACGCCCTGGACCCGACCGTGCACTGTCACCCGAACCCGCTGGACCATGCCGCCAGGATAGGTGGCCGGCGCAGCGTTCGAGGACACCGGCGCGGTCGCCGTCGGACCGGTGGGGTCCGCCACCGCCCGGCTCATGGGTCAGCGGGCTCTCGTGGACTTCGCCGCGGACTGGATGGCGCGCAACCGTCCCTAGGCGCCCGCGCGTTCGAGCGGGAGGTTCGCCGCGCTCCATTCGAGGACGCCGTCCGGCAGGCGACGCGCGGCGATGCCGTGGTCCCGCAGGAGCCGGACCGCGTCGTGGGACAGCACGCAGTACGGCCCCCGGCAGGTGGCGACGACGTCGGTCCCGGCGGGGATCTCGCCGAGGCGCTCGGCGAGCTGGCCGAGCGGGATGGACACCGCGCCGGCGATGTGCCCGCTGGCGAACTCCTCGCCCGGGCGAACGTCGATCACGGTGACGGAACCCTGCTGGAGGCGCCGCAGGAGCTCGTCCCGGCCGATCTCCTCGGAGTCGTCCTCGCCGAGGAACGCGGCGGCGGCTGCCGGCAGGTCCGGGAGGTGCGCCTCGGCGATGCGCTGGACCTGCAGGTACAGCGCGGCGACGTCGGGTCCGGCGAGCCGGTAGTAGATCCGGGTGCCGTCGCGGCGGGTCGCCACGAGCCGCGCGCGCCGCAGCGCCTGGAGGTGCGCAGAGACCGTGGTGAGGTTCGTGTCGGTGGACCGGGCGAGGGCGTCGACGGACCGCTCGCCTTGGGCGAGCAGGTCGATCAGCTCCAGGCGCTTGGGGCTGCCCAGCGCCTTGGTCACCCGAGCGAACTGCTCGAAGAGCGCTTCCTTCGCCTCACGCCGTGTCTGCATCCCCGGATCCCTTCCTGATGGACAGCGCGTCGCGATCCAGCCTACTCTGTTGTCTGTTATTCCAAAGAGTTTTGGAATAACTCCCCAAACCCCGAGCGAGACGGAGCGCGACATGTCCGAGACCCGGGTCGAACCCCCGGCCCCCAGGGCGACCGAGCCTCCGCAGCAGCGCCGCACCCTGGCCGTCCTGGTCGCCGCCCAGATCCTGTCGGGCGCGGGCCTCGCGGCCGGGATCACGGTCGGGGCGCTCCTCGCCCAGGACATGCTCGGTTCGACGAGCCTGTCCGGACTGCCCAGCGCGCTCTTCACGATCGGCTCGGCGGGGGCAGCGCTGATGATCGGCCGGATCACGCAGCGGCTCGGCCGCCGGCCCGGGCTGGCCCTGGGGTACCTCGGAGGTGCGATCGGCAGTGCCGGCGTCATCGCCGCGGCGGCCCTGGACAACGCCGTCCTCCTGTTCGCCGCCCTGTTCGTCTACGGCGCAGGTACGGCGACCAACCTCCAGGCGCGGTACGCCGGAGCGGACCTCGCCGCACCGGCGCGACGCGGCCGAGCCGTCTCCACGGTGCTGGTCGCGACCACGCTCGGGGCGGTGGCCGGCCCGAACCTCGTCACCGTGATGGGCAGCATCGCCGAGTCCCTGGGCATCCCGGCGCTGGCCGGCCCGTTCCTCCTGTCCGGGGCAGCGTACGGGGCAGCGAGCCTCGTGCTGTGGGTGTGGCTGCGGCCGGATCCCTTGCTGGTGGCGCGCGAGCTGGCCGCGTCGGAGTCCGTGACGCGCGAACTGGCGGCACGCGAGGCGGCAGCGCGCGAAGCGGCAGCGCGCGAAGCGGCCGCCGGTCCCAGCGCTGCCCTTGCCGTCGGTTCCAGCTCCGCCCGCGCCGACGTGGGGAACGTGCTGACACCCATATCCAGCAACGCGGCGGGAACCGTCCTGCTCGCCGGGACCATCATGGTCCTCACCCAGGCGGTGATGGTCGCGGTCATGACGATGACACCCGTGCACATGCAGGCCCATCACCACTCCGTCGGCGCGATCGGGATGGTCATCGCCGCACACGTCGGCATGATGTACCTGCCCTCGCCACTGTCGGGATGGCTGGTCGACCGGCACGGTCCCATGCGTGTCGCCGTGGCCGCGGCGGGCGTCCTGCTGCTGTCCGGCGTCGTCGCGGCGGCCGCTCCCACCGGCTCGCTCGTCCTGCTCGCGGTCGCGCTCGGCCTGCTCGGCCTCGGGTGGAGCTTCGGGCTCGTGGCCGGCACCGCGATGCTCACGGCGGCCGTGCCGATCGAGTCGCGCGCGAAGACCCAGGGAGCGGTCGACCTGACGGTCGCGCTGGCCGGCGCCGCCGGCGGCATGGGGTCGGGCATAGTGGTCGCCGGGACCAGCTACGCGATGCTGGCGCTCGGCGGCGGCTTCTTCGCGCTGCTGATCCTGCCGGCCATCGCACTGACGGTGCGTCGCTCCGGCGCACGCACTACGCCACCAGCAGCGTGATCACCGTGATCGCCGGCACCGAGCCGATCGTCGTCACGAAGATCGCGTCGCGGGCGAGCAGCTCGGCGCGGCCGAAGCGTGTCGCGTGCACGAAGATGTTCTGCGCGCTCGGGAGCGCCGCGGTCACGGTGAGGGCGAGCAGCGCGACGTCGTCGACCCCCAGCACACGGCCGGCCGCATAGGCGCCGAGTGGCTGGACCACGAGCTTGAGCAGCGTGACGAACCCGAGCTCGAGGGCCGGCACGCCGCGGCCCGGCAACGGGCCGAGTCGCAGCGAGATGCCGTAGGCGATGAGCACGCCCGGCACCGCGAGCCCGCCGACGAGCCCCACGGGTTCCATGACGAAGTCCGGCAAGCGCAGGCCGGTCAGCGAGATCACCAGACCGAGCAGCGTCGCGACGGTGAGCGGATTGGTGAACGGCAATCGGGCCGCCCGCCAGAACGCCTGAGCCCGGGTACGACGCTGGCCCTCGCGCCCGGCGTCGAGCACCATGAGGGCGATCGGCTGCAACACGCCGAGCTGGAGCAGCAGCATCGGCGCGATGAGCGCGGCGTCGCCCAGGACGTACGCGGCGACCGGCAGGCCGAGGTTCCCCGCGTTGCAGTAGGCGGAGCACATCGCGCCGATCGCCGTCTCGTCGGGCCGGCGGCGCTGCAGCAGGGTCGCGACGAGGATGTACGGGATCGCGGCGGCGGCGACACCCGCGGCCGTCGCGACGAGGTTGCGCGAGAGGAACCCGGCGACGTCGGTCTCGGACATCACGACGAACAGCAGGCACGGGCTCGCCACGAAGAACGAGAGCCGCGTCAGGACCGTCTGCGCGTGCTCGTCCAGCAGCCTGACCGCGGCAATCCCGTATCCGACGGCGATCACGGCGGCGATGGTGGTGAACCCCAGCAGGACGTCGTGCACCTGGCGAGCGTATTCCGTCGTCGCATTCCGGCTCGGAGCCGTCTCACACGAGAACCCTGTTGCCAATTGGCAACACGGAGCGCGATCATGGGGGTATGGACATCGGGAGGCGGATCCGGCGCGCCCGCATCGGCGCGCAGTTGACAGCGCGCGAGCTAGCCCTCCTTTCTGACGTCGCGACGTCGACCGTGACCCGGATCGAGAACGGCGAGCGCATGCCTTCGTACGACCTTGCCGTCCGGCTGCTGCGCGCGGCCGACGTCGGAGAAGACCTCCAACCGCTCTCGCGGGCCTCATCGATCGGAACGGTCCGGTGGCTCATCGACCCGGAGTTCGGAGTCCGGCCTGACGACGCCGACGAGTGGATCATGAGGTGGACGAAGCTCGGTCTGCTCGACGCCGACCAGCGACCGACCGCGCTGCGGCGGCTGCTCTTCCGAGCTGCGCGCTCTGCCCGGCTCGTGGCACGTCCGTGGCGCATGGACTTCCCGCTTCACGAGGGCTGGCAGCAGGCGCAGGAAAAGCTGTCCGGTGGCGGCATCGAATGGGCCCGCACGGGAGATGCTGCAGCCAACCGAATCGTCGAGTGGGCAGACGAATCTTGGCCAGTCTTCTACGTCGACGACGTTTACGCAGCCCGAGAGGTGATCGGCAGGCCTACACGTCGTCCGGATGAGCGCGGACCCGTAATGTCACTGGTTCCGTTCGACGGCTACAGCGAGATCGGCCGTTGGAGGGACAGCGACGGATCCTGGTATGCCGACCCCTGGCAGGTGGTCATGGACTGCTTCGGCGGCGTGCAGAGGATGCCGGAGCAAGCTGACATGATCGTCGACGCCTTCGTGGAGACCGCATGACCATCGAGAACCCCCAACCGTCGGCGAAGCCGGTGCCCAGGCCCCGTTCGGCGGCCCGGCTCCGGCGACTCGTCGGGTCGTACCGCACGCATCAGACCGACGGCGGCCCCTGGCGGACCTTCTCCAGCAGGAACTCCGGTGTGACCGTCTCCGGGTCCCACCAGGATTCGATCCACCAGGTGGCGCCCGCTTCCCCCATGGCGCGCGCCTGCTCGGCCGCCTGGCCGGGATCCTCGGCCAGCTTGCCCTGCGCGACGACGTCGAACGGGCGCCGCGGGTCACGCTCCGTCCACGCCGGCTGCGAGCGCAGCCATCCCGTGAGCGCGGCGACGGAATCAGGCCCGGGTTCGTCCGCGGTGCCGCGGTTCTGGGTGACGATCCCGTCCCAGCGCAGGGTGCGGGCGAGGTTCTTGACGGGCGGCCGTGCGGGATCCCAGACGCCGGCGGGCCACACGGGGATGCGGCCGTTCACGGGCGGCTCGGGGAAGACCATCTCGCCCACCTGGGTGCGGCTGCCGGAAAACTCGAAGGGCTCACCCTTCCAGGACTCGCCGAGGTAGACGAGCACGTCGTCGAGCAGCTCGGCGCGTTCCTTGAGGCCTCTCGCCTGGCCGGGCACGGACAGGAATCCGCCGTCGTCCAGGACGCCGACGCCGACGGGCAGGACGAGGCGGCCTCCGGACAGGTGGTCGACGGTGAGCGCGCGCTGCGCGAACTCCCATGGGCGGTGCCGCGGGAGGGCGAAGACCATCGCGCCGAGCGTGATCCGTTCGGTGACGGCCGCCACCGCCGAGAGCAGGGAGAACGGGTCCCACGTGGGGCCGAAGGGACCCATGCTGATCGCATCCCAGGTGAAGAAGCCGTCCCAGCCGTGCTCCTCGCACTCGCGCGCCAGGGCGATGTGCTGCTCCGGTGTGCCGAAGCTTCCGATGAACCCGAACTTCATGCCTCAACCTCCGAGCGGTCGGACGTGATTGCTGTCTCGTCCGCCACGCTACGCCGGGACACCGACATCGACGTGGGGTGCGGGCCGGGTATGCGGTACGCGCGCGGGCAGCGGTACACCGGCAGATGCGGCGAGAGGCCCTGACCCGACTACTGTTGGACCCCGTGACCAGCCCCGCAGACACCACCGGCAGTGCCCGTCCCGTCGTCGAGATGTGGACCGACGGCGCCTGCAAGGGAAACCCCGGCATCGGCGGCTGGGGTGCGCTCCTGCGTTCGGGTACGCACGAGAAGGAGATCTTCGGCGGTGATCCGGCGACGACGAACAACCGCATGGAGCTGACCGCCGTCGTGGAGGCGCTGCGCGCGCTCAAGGGCCCGAGTGATGTGACGATCCACGTCGACTCGTCCTACGTGATGAACGGGATGAAGTCGTGGATCGCCGGCTGGAAGCGCAACGGGTGGCGGACGGCGTCCAAGCAGCCGGTGAAGAACGTGGACCTGTGGCAGGCGCTCGACGCGGAGGTCGCCCGCCACGAGGTGCGCTGGGTCTGGGTCAAGGGCCACGCCGGGGACCCGGGCAACGAGCGGGCCGACGCCCTGGCGAACCAGGGCGTCGACTCAGTGAGATAGGTCCCCGACTCAGCCGGTCCCGGGCCGCCGGAAGCGTAGCGACGGCGCCCGCAGGCGAGGAACGAGCCGAGGACGACGGAGCCCGGCGGCTCCGGACTACACAGCTCGCGCCGGCTCTACCGTCTCGGTGGGCCAGTGCTTGGCCGGGAGCGTCTTGGGGCGCCAGCTCGCGCGGGTCTCCTCGAACGCCGTGATGTCGTCGGCGTGCTTGAGGGTGAGGCCGATGTCGTCCAGCCCCTCCATGAGCCGCCAGCGGGTGTAGTCGTCGATCTGGAAGGGCACGGTGACGTCGTCGGCCGTCGCGGTCCGCGCCTCGAGGTCCACGGTGACCTCGGTGCCCGGCCGGGTCTCCAGCACCTTCCACAGGATCTCGATGTCCTCCTGCGCGACGATGCCGGCCAGCAGCCCCTGCTTGCCGGAGTTCCCGCGGAAGATGTCGGCGAAGCGCGACGACAGCACGACGCGGAAGCCGTAGTCCTTCAGCGCCCAGACGGCGTGCTCGCGCGAGGAGCCGGTGCCGAAGTCGGGCCCGGCCACGAGCACGGAGCCCGTGGAGTACGCCTTCTGGTTGAGCACGAACGACGGGTCGCCTCGCCAGGCGGCGAACAGCGCGTCCTCGAAGCCGGTGCGCGTGACCCGCTTGAGGTACACGGCGGGGATGATCTGGTCGGTGTCGACGTTGCCGCGGCGCAGCGGCACGCCGACGCCCGTGTGGGTCGTGAACTTCTCCATGAAGGTCTCCTGAAAGTAGGCCGGGCGGGTCAGCGCGCGCCGGCCGGCACGGGCATCGGCAGGTCGACGACGGTCTCGGTGATCGGCGGGGCGCCCACACCGTCGAGCGGCGAGCCGTCGAAGGTCGTCAGGTCGACGACCTCGGCCAGCTCCAGGTCCGCGACCGAGGACAGCGTCCCGCGGATCGCGGTGGCCGCTGCGACGAGCGGCGACACGAGGTGCGTGCGCCCGCCCTTGCCCTGCCGGCCCTCGAAGTTGCGGTTCGACGTCGACGCCGACCGCTCCCCCGGCGCCAGCTGGTCCGGGTTCATGCCCAGGCACATCGAGCACCCGGCGTTGCGCCACTCGGCGCCGAAGTCCTGGAAGATCTGGTCCAGACCCTCGGCCTCGGCCTGCAGCCGGACGCGGGCGGACGCGGGGACGACGAGCACCCGGACGTCGTCGGCCTTCTTGCGCCCCTTGACGACCTTGGCGACGGACCTCAGATCCTCGATGCGTCCGTTGGTGCAGGAGCCGATGAACACGGTGTCGACCTTGACGTCCCGCAGCGGAGTGCCGGGCTCCAGGCCCATGTACTCGAGGCTGCGCTCGGCGGCGAAGCGCTCGGACTCGTCGGCGATGTCGGCCGGCACCGGCACGGACGCCGAGATCGGCAGGCCCTGTCCGGGGTTCGTGCCCCACGTGACGAAAGGCTCCAGGTCGGCCGCCTCCAGGATCACCTCGGCGTCGAACTCGGCGTCGTCGTCGGACTTCAGCGTCTTCCAGTATTCGACGGCGGCGTCCCAGTCGGCGCCCTCGGGGGCGTGCGGGCGGCCCTTGAGGTACTCGAAGGTGGTCTCGTCCGGCGCGATCATGCCGGCGCGGGCGCCGGCCTCGATGGACATGTTGCAGATCGTCATCCGCGCTTCCATCGACAGCGTGCGGATCGCCTCGCCGCGGTACTCCAGCACGTAGCCCTGGCCGCCGCCGGTGCCGATCTTGGCGATGACCGCCAGGATGATGTCCTTGCTGGTGGTGCCTGGCGGCAGGGCGCCGTTCACGGTGATCGCCATCGTCTTGAACGGCGTCAGCGGGAGGGTCTGCGTGGCGAGCACGTGCTCCACCTCGGAGGTGCCGATGCCGAACGCCAGCCCGCCGAACGCGCCGTGCGTGGAGGTGTGCGAGTCGCCGCAGACGACGGTGAGGCCCGGCATGGTCAGGCCGAGCTGCGGCCCCACCTGGTGGACGATGCCCTGGTCCGCGTCCCCGAGGCTGTGCAGCCGCACGCCGAACTCGCGCGCGTTGGCGCGCAGCGTCTCGATCTGGGTGCGGCTGGTCTCGTCGGCGATCGGCCGGTCGATGTCCAGCGTCGGGGTGTTGTGATCCTCGGTGGCGATGGTGAGGTCCGGGCGGCGGACGGGTCGCCCGGCCAGCCGGAGCCCCTCGAACGCCTGCGGACTCGTCACCTCGTGGACGAGATGCAGGTCGATGTACAGCAGGTCGGGCTCGCCCCCGGTGCCACGTCGCACCAGGTGTGCCTCCCAGACCTTCTCCGCCAGCGTGCCGGCCATTGCGGGTCGCCTCCTCGTCGCTTCCAGTTTCGCCCTGCATCGGTGCTCGATCTACGTTGCCGACTTGCTATCTCACGCCCTGAGACGGCAATATCGAGGTATGGACGATACTAGCGGAGTCGGCGTACTGGACAAGGCCGCGTCCGTCCTCGGGGCACTCGAGGCCGGTCCGGCCACTCTGGCGCAGCTCGTGAACTCGACGGGTCTGGCCCGTCCGACCGCGCACCGACTGGCGGTCGCACTCGAGCACCACCGCATGGTCGCACGCGACATGCAGGGCCGCTTCGTGCTGGGTCCGCGACTCAACGAGCTCGCCACGGCGGCCGGCGAGGACCGGCTGCTCGCCGCGGCGAACCCGGTGCTCATCGCCTTGCGCGACCACACCGGCGAGAGCGCCCAGCTCTACCGCCGCCAGGCGGACCAGCGGGTCTGCGTCGCAGCGGCCGAGCGCCCGGTGGGCCTGCGCGACTCGATCCCCGTCGGCGCCACGCTCACGATGCACGCCGGTTCGGCGGCACAGATCCTCCTCGCGTGGGAGGAGCCGGACCGCCTGCACCGCGGCCTGCGCGAGGCGGTCTTCACCGCGACGATCCTGTCGGGTGTCCGACGGCGTGGCTGGGCGCAGTCGGTCTCGGAACGTGAGCTGGGCGTGGCGTCCGTCTCCGCCCCCGTGCGCGGGCCGTCGGGCCGCGTGGTGGCCGCGGTGAGCGTGTCCGGGCCGGTGGAGCGACTGTCGCGGCAACCAGGCCGACTGCACTCGGCCGCCGTGGTCGCCGCCGCGAACAAGCTCACCGAGGTGCTGCACCGGTCGGGCGAGTGACCTCCCGGGGCCTTCCGGCAGATTCTTTACCAAACCTTCGCGCCACACCGAGGCCGGTGGCCCTGCAGGCTGGACCCGGAAAGTACGCTTTGACTCGACGTGTGCTACCAGGCTCGCACGCGCGTCGTCGTCGTGAGGAAGACAGATGTCGCCCAAACTGAGGCTCGTCCTCATCTGGCTGGCAGTGATCGCTGTCGTGTCCATGATCATCAGCGACCCCAACGGGTCCGCGGACTTCGTTCTGGCGATCTGGGACATGATCTGGGGTGCGGTCCTGGCGATCGCCACGTTCTTCGAGGAGCTGTTCACGGGGATCCTGGCCGGGTGACCACTGCGTGACAGAGACCGAGGACTTTCTCCGGCGGCACAGGAGGCTGCGCAAGTACATCCTGGGCGGCGAGGGGATCGTCTTCGCCACGCACCGGCACTGGGTCCGCCTGTGGGAGCCGGTCCTCACGACGGTCGGTTCGTTCGTGGTGCTCGTGCTGGTGTTCCTGGCGGCGAGCAGCGAGATGCGCGACATCCTGGTCTGGCTGTTCTGGGGCTGGGCCCTCGTGGTGGGGCGCCTGGGGTGGAAGTACCTGGAGTGGCGCCACGACTGGCTGCTGCTGACGAGCCTGCGGCTGATGACGGTGACGGGTTTCGTGGTGCAGTCGGTGGCGACGATGCCACGCGACAAGGTGACGGACCTCGGCTATCGCCAGGACCTCATGGGCCAGATCCTCGGCTACGGCACGTTCCACTTCGAGTCGGCGGGCCAGGACCAGGAACTGAGCACGGAGCACTACATCCCGAGCTCGGACGCCCTGTACCGAACCTTGATGACCGACCTGTTCCACCCGGACGCCGACCCGAAGCCACCCCCGATGCCCCCGTCCATCCTCCCGAAGCAGCGGGAGAACCAGGACACCGCCCACACGGACCTGGCCCCGGACCCGACCACCGACACCTCGTCCCGCTCGACCCCGCGCACCCAGCAGATCAAGATCCGCCCGTCCCACGGCGAGGACTGACTGTGCGACGGGCCCACCGCCCGCCGAACCGCAGAATCGCCCCGCGGTCAGCTGCCGAGCCGCATGTTGAATCGTGCAAATCGCGCGTTGGCACGATTCAACATGCGGCTCGACAGCCCGCCACGAGAGGATCCTGCGGTTCTACGAGCCACCGCGAGACGATCCTGCGGTTCGGCCATCCTGGCGGGGGCTCAACCGGGACGGGTGGCCGTCAGGCCCAGTGGCCGGCGTCGGGCCCAGCGGCCCGCAAAAGACACCCCAGCCCACCACCCAACGAAGCCCGGAGCCCTACCCAGCCATAACGGAGGCAAGGGGCAAAGCCCCAGGGCGGGGTCCGGGGGCGTGCCCCCGGGGCGGGGGGAAAGGGGCGGAGCCCCCAAAAAACAAAGAGACGGAGCGGTTCGGCAAGCCGAACACACTCCGCCCATCCGTCTCGTACCCCCAGCGGGATTTGAACCCGCGTTACCGCCGTGAGAGGGCGGCGTCCTAGGCCGCTAGACGATGGGGGCCTGGAACTGCAAACCGGCCGGAGCCGGTGGACCTGCGTACCCCCAGCGGGATTTGAACCCGCGTTACCGCCGTGAGAGGGCGGCGTCCTAGGCCGCTAGACGATGGGGGCCTGAGACTGCTGCTGTACTGCGCTGGGGTACCAGGACTCGAACCTAGACTAAGTGGACCAGAACCACTCGTGCTGCCAATTACACCATACCCCAAGGGGGTGTCCGCTCCCTCCACTCGGGAGGGCGTCACCGAGGGAAAACACTACCCGAGAGTCGCCGACCTGCCAAAGTGGATTGAGGTGCGGTGCATCACGCCGTCGCGGAGGAGTGGTCCCGGCCTCCGGAGAGCGCGGCGAGCAGCTCGTCCAGCCCCGCGATGACGGCGACCCCGGACGCGCGCATCGCGTCGTGATCCTCCGTCTCGTGGAGCCGCTTCCGCACGCCGTGCCGGGCCAGCCACACGCCGAGCAGGCCGGCGTCCCGTGCCGCCTCCGCGTCGACGACCGGCTCGTCGCCCACGTACGCCGTCCGCGCGGGGTCGGTCCCCAGCTTGCGCGCTCCCTCGACGAAGACCCGGGGGTCCGGCTTGCCGAACCCGAGCGTGTCCACCCCGACCAGCACGGGCAGGCCGGACAGCCCGACCGACGCCAGCTTACGCTCCTGCAGCTCCACGGACGCGTTCGTCACGACCCCCAGGCGCAGCCCGGCCTCGCGCGCCGCCGCCAGCGCGGGAGCGGCGTCGTCGAACGGGGTCCAGGACTTCTCGAAGGTGCCCCAGAACAGGTCGTCCCACTCCTCGAAGAGTTCCTCCGTGACGGGCTCCCCGCCGAAGGTCTCGTGCAGCAGCACGGCCCGGTGGCGACGCTGCGTGCGGTGGTCCAGCTCCCCCCGGGTGTACCGGCGGTACCAGCCGTCGGGGTCCGACCGCCACTGGTGCAGCATCTCGTCGAGGCGTTCCGGCCCGGCGGCCGGCAGGTAGCGCTCCCGTACCGCGTCCAGCGCGCGGGCGAAGGCCCCGCGCGTGTCGACGAGGGTGTCGTCGACGTCGAACAGCACACCGTCCACCAGCCACTCCTTCTCCGTCATACCGGCCCGCCGGTCAGCTCTGGACGAACCGCTGCGCCCGCCGCCAGCGGGCGAAGGCCAGCAGGGCCGCGGCGGAGACGGCCGTCCCCGTCATGCTGAGCACGCCGGACAGCGCGCTCACCTCGGTGATGAGCATCGTCTCGGCCGTGGTGCCGGTGGCGATCGCGGCGCCGAAGGCGAACAGGTTGTTCACCACGTGCAGCGCGATGGCGCACTCCAGGCCGCCTGTGCGCCAGACGAGCACGCTCGCCACCAGGCCGAAGAAGAACCGGTCCGCGAACAGCCACGGGTTCTGCAGCCCGTGCGCGAGCGCGAACAGCGTCGCGGAGATCAGCATCGGCAGCACGACGGCGAGCCACGCCGGCCGGCACCACGCCCCCACGACCTGCTGCAGCCAGCCCCGGAAGAAGTACTCCTCCCCCGTCGCCTGCAGCGGCGTGGTCAGCAGGATCACGAGGGCGACGAGCTGCCAGCCCGGATCGGGGGCGATCGTGAGCTGCTCGCCGGACGTCGGCGCGAACCACTCCGGCACCAACCCGAGCGGCACCAGCACGAGGACGGACACGCCCGCCGCACCGAGCAGGAGCCCCCAGCGCAGCCGGCCGGTCACCGACGAGACCAGGCCGGGCCGCCCCGTCGCGACCAGGGCCGCCAGCAGCGCGATCGGGATCGGGATCGCGAGGGAGATGTTCGTCGCCAGGAGCCCGAGCGGCGTGGCCAGCCAGCCGTCGTCCAGGACGGCGGTCTCGAACTGGTTCAGGAACGCCGCCGGGTCGTGCGCGAGGATCGCGCCGATCTGCGCGAAGGCGGACCAGACGAAGAACACCCCGGCCCCGGCGATCATCACCGTGATCGCGAGCAGCGGCCTCCACCAGCGGTGCCGCGGCCCGCGCCACGCCTGCGGGTAGGGGTGGAGCTCCGTCATGCAGCCAGCCGCTCGATCGCGGCGTCCACGCGGGCCAGGGTGCGCTCGCGCCCGAGCACCTCGAGCGACTCGAACAGCGGCAGCCCGATCCGGCGGCCGGTCACGGCCACCCGCACCGGCGCCTGCGCCTTGCCGAGCTTGAGACCGTGCTTCTCCCCGACGGCGGTCACCGTCTCCTTGAGCGGCTCGCCCTCCCATGTCGCGTCCGCGAGCGCCGCCCGCATATCGGCGAGCAGGCCGGCCGCGTCGCCCTTCATGGCCTTGTTCCAGGAGTCCTCGTCGATGGCGGGCTCGTCGAGGAACAGGAAGTCGACGTTGTCGGTGATCTCGGCGAGCAGTGCGACGCGGGTCTGGGCGAGGGGTGCGACGGCGTCGAACGCCCGCTGGTCGAACTGCTCGGGGGTCCAGAGGGCGTGCGGGGCGGTGAGCCAGGGGGCGCAGGCGTCCTTGAACTCGTCGAGCGGGAGGGCCCGGATGTACTCGCCGTTGAAGGCGGTGAGCTTCTTCAGGTCGAAGAACGCGGAGGCGGAGTTGACGTCCTCGATGCGGAAGCGGCTCACGAGTTCGTCGAACGGGAGGATCTCCTCGTCGTTGCCGGGGGCCCAGCCGAGCAGCATGAGGTAGTTGACCATGGCGGCGGGGAGCACGCCTTCGGCGAGGTAGTCCTCGAGGGCGACCTTGTCGCGGCGCTTGGAGAGCTTCTGGCGCTTCTCGTTGACGATGACGGGCAGGTGCGCCCAGACGGGCGGGGTGGCGCCGAGCGCCTCCCACAGGAGCTGCTGCTTGGGGGTGTTGGACAGGTGCTCCTCGCCGCGGATGACGTGGGTGATGTGCTCATCGATGTCGTCGACGACGTTCGCGAGGAGGAACACGGGTGAGCCGTCGCCGCGCGCGACGACGAAGTCCTCGAGCGTGTCGTTCGGGAAGACGGGGTTGCCGCGGATGAGGTCGACGACGTGCGTCTCGCCGTCGTCGGGGGTGCGGAAGCGCAGGGCGCGGCCGTCGGCCTGCTCGAGGCCGCGGTCGCGGCAGTGGCCGTCGTAGCCGGTCTGCTTGTTGCCGGTGCGGGCGAGGACGTCGTCGCGGGTGCAGTCGCAGTAGTACGCCTTGCCGGCGGCGTACAGGCGCGCGGCGGCGTCCCGCTGGATGCCGGCGTTCGCGGACTGGTAGTAGGGCCCCTCGAAGGCCGGGTCGGCGGAGGTGATGCCCAGCGACGCCATCGCGGACAGGATGCCGTCCACCCATTCGGGCTTGTTGCGCGAGGCGTCGGTGTCCTCGATGCGCAGCACGAAGATGCCGCCCTGCTGCTTGGCCACGGCCCAGTTGAACAGGGCGGAGCGGGCGCCGCCGACGTGGAACATGCCGGTGGGTGACGGGGCGAATCGGACGCGTACGGTGGTCGAGGAGTTCACGCAGCCCAGCGTAGTCGGCGTGTCCGACACCGCCGGGCGGGGGCGTGGCTCAGCCGCGCCGCAGCACGGGGTTGGCGAGCACGCCCAGCCCCTCGACCTCGCACTCGACCCGGTCGCCGTGGTCCATGAGCCCGACGCCGGCGGGCGTGCCGGTGAGGATGACGTCGCCCGGCAGGAGCGTCATGGCCCGGGAGATGTAGGAAACGAGGAACGGCACGTCGAACACGAGGTCGCGGGTACGGCCGTCCTGCTTGGTCTCGCCGTTCAGGCGAGAGGTGACGCCGACGTCCTCGGGGTCGAGGTCGGTGTCGATCCACGGCCCGAGCGGGCACGACCCGTCGAAGCCCTTGGCCCGCGCCCACTGCCCGTCCGTGCGCTGCGCGTCGCGTGCGGTGACGTCGTTGGCGACGGTGTAGCCGAGGATGTACGACGGCGCCGCCTCCTCGGTGACGTCCTTGCACAGCTTCCCGATGACGACGGCGAGCTCGGCCTCGTAGCCGATCTCGTCGGAGAAGTCGGGCAGCACGATGGGGTCGTCCGGCCCGATCACGGAGGTGTTCGGCTTGAGGAACAACAGCGGGCTGGCCGGCACCTCGCCGCCCATCTCGGCGGCGTGCGCCGCGTAGTTCTTACCGACCGCCACGACCTTGGACCGCGGGATCACCGGCGCCAGCAGCCGGACGCCGTCGCCCAGTTCGACGCGCTCGCCGGTCGGCATGGCCGGCATGTACATCGGGTCGCCGCCGAGCACGGCGAGGAAGGTCCTGTCCCCCTCGGTCTGCACGAGGCCGAACCTGGGGTCGTCTCCGGTGGTGAATCTCGCGATACGCACGCGAACAATCTACGTGCCCGACGGCGGTGCCGGCGTCGCGCGGCCGCCCGCGTCCGGTCGTGGCGTCGGGTCAGGTCACGTCCCAGAGCAGCCGGTAGTAGGCGATGCGTTCCGGGTCGGGGTCGATGCCGTACGCCTCGTACACGAGGTGCTCGTAGCCGGGGCCGTAGTTCCACACGGTGCTGAGGGCGGCGATGGACAGGTCGGCCCATGGGTCGGCGACGCCGAGCCGGCCGAGGTCGACGTGCGCGGCCCAGGTGCCGTCGTCGTGCAGCAGGGTGTTGGGGGCGCAGGCGTCGCCGTGGCAGACGACGGGGCCGACGACGACGGGGGTGTCGGCCAGGTGCGCGAGCGTGCCGGCGTCGGCCTTCCCGGGGAGCACCCGGGCCACGCGCTCCTCGGCCGACCACGTCCACGGGCAGGCCGCGACCGGCAGGGTGTCGTGCAGTGCGCGCAGCGCGACGCCGATCGCGGGGACAGCGTTCTCCGGTGCGGCGATCCACCGCGGGTCGACGGCGGTCCGCGCCTCGATCGCTTCCGTCACCAGCCACTCGGCGGTGTCGTCGCGCCCGTGCTCCAGCACGACCGGCACGGGCGTGTACGACGCCGCCCAGCGGAGCCGCTCGGCCTCGTCGGCCAGATCGGCGTCTCCCGGGTGGTCCGCCGCGCGGGGCCGCCACTTGACATAGCGGGAGCCCTGGGGACGATCGCCGCGGTCGAGCACGGCGTCCCCGGCCACCGGATCGAGGCGAAAGGTCAGCCCGCCCGCCTCGTTGCTCCAGACGGGTGTGACGCGATCACCCCCGGCGAGACGGCGGACGACCTCGGGCGCGACGACAGGCTCGGTCGGAATGGACACGACGGCAGGATAGGCGAGCCACCGCGGCGCATGGCAGGAGGTTGCTTTCGCTTCAGCCCCCTGTTTCGTAAGGAACCTCGTGCTCGGCCGGCTCGGCCCGGCCGACCCCACTACCCGCGCGGCCGTCGCCGGAGCCGCTTGCGGTGCTGTTCGACGACGTCCCACAGCCGGCGGTAGTAGTCGATCCGCTCCGGATCGGGGGCGACGCCGTACGCGTCGAAGAACTCCGCGACCAGGCGTGGATCCTGGAACCGCCGGGAGATCGAGCGTGACGCCGCCGCGATGTCGCTCCAGCGGTCGGCGACGCCGAGCTCGCCGAGGTCGACGTGCGCGGCGAACGTTCCGTCGTCGTGCAGAAGCGTGTTGGGGACGCAGGCGTCGCCGTGGCAGACCACGAGGCGGTCGACGGCCGGGGCCGGCCCGACGGCGGCCCGGACCTCCGCGGGGAGGGCCGCGGTCCGGGCGGCGGGTGTCCACGTGAAGGGGCAGTCGGCCACGGGCGCGGTGTCGTGCAGCAGGCGCAGGCCCTCGCCGATGGCGCGTGCCGCGGCGCGCGGTTGCTCCCGCCACCGCGGGTCGATGGCGGAGGTGCCGCGCCGTTCCTCGGTGAGCAGCCAGGCGCCGTCGTCGCCGCGTCCGACGTCGAGCACGCGCGGGACGACGGCGAACCTGCCGGCCCACGACAGCCGGCCGGCCTCGGCGAACGGGTCCGGGCAGGGCGAGTCGGCGGGCACCCACTTAAGATAGCGGGCGGGCCGGGTCTCCGCCCCCGCGTCCTCGAGGCGGAAGGTGAGTCCGCCCAGGTCGTTACGCCAGACGGGGGTGACGCTCCCCCAGCCCACGTACCAGCCGGCGAGCGCGTGCACCGCGTCCGGGATCTCGACAGGTGCGGGGTGGACACCCCGCACGACCATGGTCGGCACGCGATCATGCTGCCATGAAACGGGTGAAAAATGGATCCCAGTTCTCGGGTATGGCGGGTACAGACCGACATCGGTCCGTCCGTGTCATCGCGCACCCGCGGCACCGGGCACCACCCGCGGCGGAAGCGGGCGCCCGCCTCCGCCGCGGGTGGCTCGGTCGAGCCGGTCGATCAGCGTCGATCGACGTCGGCCAGGACGCCGGTCAGCAGGCCCCGAGATCCTCCCAGACGTCCCACTGGCCGGACTCGCTGGGCACCTCGCCCTGGGTCCACCACTTGGCCCGGTAGTGGTTGCCCTGGTACGAGACCTCCGCGCCGCCCAGGTAGGCGACATCGGCGACCCACGCGGCCGCGGAGCACTCGCCGGGGTCGGGGTCCGGCGGGTCGGTCGGGTCGCCGCCGCCACCGCCGACGTTGACGTCGATGCACGCGTAGAACGCCATCGCCGTGTCGTAGACGTTCCACCGCGCGAGGATCGTGTGGTTGCCCGACGGCAGGCCGGACAGCGTGTGGTGGACCGTCGACGGCGGCTGCGCCCCGCCGTCGTCGAAGGTGCGGAAGAGCTGGCCGTCCACGAAGTACTCCCACGTGGAGGTCCGGTGGTTCGCCGTGATGGTCCACGTGAACGTGTGCGTGCTGCCGATGGACGTGCGCGGCCACGCGAGGGAGTTGTCGTCGAGGTTGGTGAAGCGCGAGCCGCCGGAGCACTGCATCGAGCCCTTGGGGGCCTCGACGCTCTGCGGCTCGTACTGGATGCCCTGGCAGTCGTGGCTCACGGTGCCGTTCGCACAGTGATCCTGGCGGCTGGGCGGGTCGGAGACCCAGCCGTGCGCCTGGGCGGACGGCATGGCGGCGAGCGACGTGATGGCCAGCGCGAACACGGCCAGGACGGCGAGCGCCAGGCGACCCGGCGTGAGCCGGGTCGCGGGAAGTGCTGCTCGGGAGAGCGTGGTGCCTTTCATATCGGATCACCTCGGTCTGTGGATGCGGCGAGGACGGCCTCCGCGTCGCGATCGGTCCACTCGACCGTAGGAATAAGGTCACTCACCTGACAATTGGGGCAACCACGTAGCAGGGGAAGCCCGTACCCCGCCCGCCGCCGGGCCGTGGCTCAGGCCCGGGCCAGCACCTCGCCGTGCAGCACGGCGAACCAGCCGTCGTCGGCCGCCGCCCACTCCTGCCAGCCCTGTGCGAGCTGTTCCAGGCCGACCTCGTCGGCCAGCGCCGACTCCCTGGCCTGCACCGCGAAGTTCGACTCCGTGCACCGCTGCGCCCAGAGCTCGCCCCACCAGCGCCGGTCGTCGGGGGTGGCGTAGCACCACGAGCTGGCGGTGGGCACGATCCCGGAGGGGTCGAACCCGGCCTCGCGCACCCAGGACAGGAGGTGTCGGCCGGCGTCGGGCTCGAAGCCGTACGCGTGCGTGACCTCGTGGTAGAGCGTGTTCCACTCGGTCAGCTGAGGTGACGCCGGGTACCAGGCCATGGCCGCGTAGTCGGCGTCGCGCACGGCCACGAAGCCGCCGGGGCGTGCCACGCGCTTCATCTCGCGGAGCGCGACGACGGGCTCCGAGAGATGCTGCAGGAGCTGATGGGCGAAGACGATGTCGAACGTGTCGTCGTCGAACGGCAGCTCGTAGGCGTTGGCCTGCTCGAACCGCACGTTCGCCGCCGGGTGCTGCGCGGCCAGCTCGCGGGCCGAGTTCAGGACGTCGGCGGCGGCGTCGACGCCGACGGCCTCCCCGTCCCCGAGCTTCTCCGCCAGGTCGACCGTCACCGTGCCCGGGCCGCAGCCGACGTCGAGCACCCGCATGCCCTCGCCGAGGCGGGGCAGCAGGAACGCGGCGGAGTTCGCGGCGGTACGGGCGCGATGCGATCGCAGCACGGACTCGTGGTGGCCGTGCGTGTACGACTCCGACTCCTTCGTCAGGTCGCTGCGATGGTGACCGGGCGCGTCGATCGCGTCGACGGGATCGGTCCCTGCGGGCATGTCGTGTGGGGGCGCCGCAGGTTCGGTACTGGGTCTCATATGTTCACGCTACCCAGGTGAGGCGGGCGTCACACAGAGGTTCTCACGGACCGGGACAGGGCTGAGTGAGACCTGCGAGGATGCCTCCATGTCCAAGCCGTCAGCAGAACGGGCGCCCGTGGAGCCGGAGACCCCGGACGCGTCCCCGGGGGATGCCGCGCCGTCGGAAACGACGTCATCAGGGACGACGGCGGTCCGGGGCCGGCCGGGCATGCTCGCCCGCACGGCAAGCCGCCTCCTCGGCGGCCCCGGGCGCGTTCCCGGGGTCGACATCGCCCGCGGGCTGGCCGTGCTCGGCATGTTCACGGCGCACGTCGGCGTGACGTCCGCCGACCTCGGCACGCTCGAGGGCTGGCTGGGGTTGTCGCACGGGCGCTCGTCGATCCTGTTCGCCACGGTGGCAGGCGTGTCGCTGGCGCTGGCGACCGGGCGCCGGGAGCCGCCGTCGGGCACGGAGCTGGCCACGGCCCGGGTGATGGTCCTGGCCCGGGCGGCCGCGCTGCTGGCGCTGGTCGCGTTCCTCGACCTCCTGGGCACCCGCGTGGCGCTGATCCTCGGCTTCTACGCGGCGTACTTCGTGCTGGCGCTGCCGTTCCTGCGGCTGCGGCCCTCCGAGCTCGCGTCGCTCGCGGTGACGGTCGGCGTGCTCGGGCCGCCGATCGCGTACTACGGCCCCGAGGTGCTGACCCGGCTGGGACTCCGGCTGCCGCGCGACGGCTCCGGCGCGTTCACCGACTTCCTGCTCACGGGCCACTACCCGGCGATCGTCTGGATGGCGTTCGTGCTCGCGGGCCTGGCGGTGGGGCGCAGCGACCTGAGCAGCCTGCGGCTGCGGATCGGGCTGGTGGCCGGTGGCTTCGGCGCGGCCTTCGTGTCCGCGCTCGTCTCTGCGGGCATGACCGCGACGGCGGGCGGACGTGAGGCGATCGAGGCGAGCGTCCAGGAGACCACCAGCCGCTGGTCGGGCCCGGACGCGCTCGGCCTCGGTGACCCGTGGCCGGCGCCGGGCTACCTCTGGCTCGACGGCCCCCACGACGACACGATGTTCGAGGTCTTCGGTTCCGGCGGGTTCGCGCTCGGGGTGATCGGGCTGTGCCTGTTCGCCGGCCGGGCCGGCGCGCGCGTCCTGGCGCCGCTGGCCGCCGTGGGCGCGATGGCGCTGACCGTCTACTCCGCGCAGATCGTCGCGATCTGGGCTGTGACCGAGGGCGGCTTCGACCTGCTCGACCCGCCGACGAACGAGCCGCTCGGCTGGATGGTGCTGGTCACCCTGGCGGCGGCGACCCTCTGGCGGGCCCTGTTCGGTCAGGGCCCGCTGGAACGCGTGATGGCGGCGTGGGTGCGGTGGGTCACGGGGACGGTGGCGGCGCTCCGCTGACGCGCCTGGGCACGGGCGCGCCGTGGATCGTCAGAGGCTGGCCTCGCCCGTGATCGTCGTGGTCGTCTCGCCGCCGACCCACACCTCGCCGTCGTCGGCCCTCGTGACATGGGCCCGGCCCTCGCGGCCGAGCGCCGTGCCCTGTGACGCGACGTACGACGACGGCAGCACGCTCCCCGCGAGCCACTGCCCCAGGCTCGCGTTGAGACTCCCGGTCACCGGGTCTTCGTCCACCCCGAGGGACGGCACGAACGCGCGTACCTCGACGTCCGCGCCCAGGCGCTTGCGATCGGCGGGTGAGTGCGGGCCGATGACACCGATCCTGAGATCGTCAAACTGTGCGGCGTCGATCCGCAGCGCGAGGACGGCCTCGGCGTCCCGGAGCTGCACGCCCACCCAGCCGGGTCCGTTGTCGACCCAGGCGGCGCGGGCGATGTCGAACACGTCGATCCCCAGGGCCCGCGCGATCCGGGCGAGGTCGTCGTCGGCGACGGGGCCGGATCGGATCAGCGGCGGCGCGGCGAAGGCCAGCCGCATCCTGCCTCCAGGCAGCGTCGCCTCGGCGTCGTCGGGCCGTGTCTCCCGGCGGACCGTCACCAGGCCGACGCCGCACTCCTGCACCACGTCGTCGCCGGCGGGCACGCCGTCGGCCTCCAGCCAGGCGTGCGCCGTACCGAGCGTCGGGTGCCCGGCGAACGGGAGCTCTTCCGACGGCGTGAAGATCCGCACGCGATAGTCGGCCCACGGCTCGCGGGGTGCGAGGAGGAACGTGGTCTCGGACAGGTTGGTCCACCGTGCGAAGGCGGCCATCTGCTCGTCGGTGAGGTTGTCGGCGTCGTGCACGACGGCGACGGGGTTGCCACCCGTGGGCGACGCGGAGAAGACATTGACCTGGCGAAAGGGGAGAGCCATGCGGGCCAGCCTAGGTCGAGCCTCCGTCCAGCAGCGGAGGGCGCCCGCCGCCGGTCGCGCCGCTCAGCAGGGCTGAGAGAATGTGCGCACCATGACGACGACCACGCCTCGCCCCGCCGGAACCCTCCTCCCCCACATCCCTGCCCCGACGGGCACGGCCCCGGACCCGGACGTCCTCTTCGAGAACTTCGGGACGTGGGCGTCCGACGGCGGTCGTCCGCTCTACCCGCACCAGGAGGAGGCACTGCTCGAGCTCATGACGGGCTCGCACGTCATCCTCGCGACGCCGACCGGCTCGGGGAAGTCGATGGTCGCGATGGGCGCGCAGTTCGCGGCGCTGGCGGCGAACCGCTCCGGCCGCGGCGGGCGCACCTACTACACGGCGCCGCTGAAGGCCCTGGTCAGCGAGAAGTTCTTCGACCTGGTGGCGGCGTTCGGGTCGAAGAACGTGGGCATGATGACAGGCGACTCCGCGGTCAACCCGGACGCCCCGATCATCTGCTGCACGGCGGAGATCCTCGCGAACCTCGCGCTGCGCCAGGCCCGCAACGACGGCGGCCCGCTGACCGGTGACGACGCGATCGCCCAGGTGGTCATGGACGAGTTCCACTACTACGGCGACCCGCAGCGCGGCTGGGCCTGGCAGGTGCCGCTGCTGGAGCTGCCGGACACGCAGTTCCTGCTCATGTCCGCGACGCTGGGCGACACCACGCGGCTGCGCGAGGACCTGGAGGACCGCACCGACCGCGACGTCGCCGAGGTGACGGGCGCCGAACGGCCGGTCCCGCTGGAGTTCGCCTACGTGGTCGAACCGCTCACGGACACGATCCAGGAGCTCGTGGAGACACACCGCGCGCCCGTGTACGTCGTCCACTTCACGCAGAAGGACGCCGTCGACCGCGCCCAGGCGCTGCTGTCCACGAAGCTGGCCTCGAAGGAGGAGAAGGAGGCCATCACCGCGGAGATCGGCGCGTTCCGGTTCGGCACCGGCTTCGGCAAGACGCTGAGCAAGTTCCTGCGCGCGGGCATCGGCGTGCACCACGCGGGCATGCTGCCCAAGTACCGCCGCCTGGTGGAACGCCTCACGCAGAAGGGCCTGCTCAAGGTGGTCTGCGGCACCGACACGCTCGGTGTCGGCATCAACGTGCCGATCCGCACCGTCCTGCTGACCAGCCTCGTGAAGTTCGACGGCGAGCGCATGCGGCACCTCACGGCACGCGAGTTCCACCAGATCGCCGGCCGCGCCGGACGAGCGGGCTTCGACACGCTCGGCGAGGTGATGGTCATGGCGCCCGAGCACGTCATCGAGAACCGCAAGGCGCTGCTCAAGGCGGGCGACGACCCGAAGAAAAAGAAGAAGATCGTCCGGAAGAAGGCCCCCTCCGGCGCGGTGAACTGGACCGACTCCACGTTCGAGCGGCTGCGCGACGCCGACCCGGAACCTCTGAGCAGCAACTTCTCCGTGTCGCACGCGATGGTGCTGAACGTGCTGGCCCGGCCGGGCGGTGACCCGGTCGCCGCGATGCGCCATCTGCTCACGGCGAACCACGACACCGACGCCCTCAAGGCGAAGCACGTGCGGCAGGCCTTCCGCATCTACCGCAGCCTGCGCCAGTCCGGCGTCGTCGAGCGCGTGCGGGTCCCCGACCCCACGCGGCCCGCGGGCTACCGCCCGAGCGCCCGGCTCGTGGTGGACCTCCCCCGCGACTTCGCGCTGAACCAGACGCTCTCGCCGTTCGCGCTCGCCGCGATGGACCTGCTCGACGTCGACAGCCCCACCCACGCGCTCGACGTCGTCTCCGTCATCGAGGCCACGCTCGACGACCCGCGCCAGGTCCTGTTCGGCCAGCAGAAGACCGCGCGCGGCGAGGCGATCGGCGCGATGAAGGCCGAGGGCATCGAGTACGACGAGCGCATGGAGCTGCTGGAGGAGGTCACCTGGCCGAAGCCGCTGCAGGACCTGCTGGAGCCCACGTTCGCCACGTACAAGCAGACGAACCCGTGGGTGGCTGACGCGGAGCTGTCGTGCAAGTCGGTGGTGCGCGACATGCTCGAGAAGGCGATGACGTTCGGCGAGCTGGTCAGCGCCTACGGGCTGGAGCGCACCGAGGGCGTGGTGCTGCGCTACCTCGCCGACGCGTTCCGCGCCGTGCGGCAGGTGGTGCCGGAGGAGCACCGCACCGAGGACGTCCACGAGGTCATCGAGTGGCTGGGCGAGCTGGTGCGGAACGTCGACTCGTCGCTGCTCGACGAGTGGGAGCGGCTGCAGAACCCGGTGGACGACGACGCCGACCTGGTCGTCGAGGGCGAGCTCGCGGACGCGGGGGCCGAGGCTCCCGCGCGACCGGTCACCGGGAACCCGCGCGCGTTTCGCCGGCTGGTGCGCAACGCGATGTTCCGGCGTGTCGAGCTCGCCGCGCGTGAGGCGTACGCGGCGCTCGGCTCGCTCGACGGCACGGTCGGCATGGACGCCGACGCCTGGGCCGACGCCCTGGATCCCCTGTTCGAGGAGCAGGGGGACGACGCGATCGGGATCGGCCCGGAGGCGCGCGCGGCGAGCCTCGTCACCGTCCTCGAGCCGGGGGCGGAGCTGCCGGACGGCAGCCGCGTGCCCGAGGGCACGTGGTGGGTGCGGCAGGTGCTCGACGACGCGGACGGCAACCACGACTGGGCCGTCACCGCGGGAATCGACCTCGCCGCCAGCGACGAAGCAGGTCAGGTCATGTTCCGCGCGCTGCGCGTCGGCATGATCTGATACCGCCCCGCATTCTGGGCGAGTCGTCGGGCGAGTCGTTCGGCGAGTCGTCGATTTCCGGCAAGACACCCATGTGTCATATTTTGCCTACCATTTGCTCTTTCATGACAACTTTGTAGACTCCGTTATTACTGCCAGAGTCAGCAACGATGCTGCTCGCCCGACAACAGGAGTCTGGTCATGCACACCTTGTCTCGCGTCAGATCGTCCCGTGTCAGCTCGTCCCGGTCCGGCGCCGCCCTGACCGGGTCGGCCGTCGCTCTCGCCACCGCCGCCCTCGTCGCCGCCTCCGCCGTCGCCGCGCCGCCCGCGGCCGCCGACGGACCCGGCGTCGGCGACTCATGGGTCGTCACGCTCGGCGACTCGTACATCTCCGGGGAGGCCGGCCGCTGGGCCGGCAGCTCCAACGACGACTACCGCCGCGCCGACGCGCTCGGCCCCCACGCCTACCACGACGACGCCGACGGCACCGGCGAGACCATCCCGGGCTGCCACCGGGCCTCCTCCGCCGAGGCCTACTTCGGTGCGGGCACCCAGGGGCTCAACCTCGCCTGCAGCGGCGCCCGGACCGCGACGTCCGCCGGGTCCGGCTTCAAGCCCGGCATCGACTTCTACGACGGCTCCGCGGGTCAGGGGCAGGCCCTGGCGCTCCAGGAGGCCGCCGCGACCCGGAACGTCCGCATGGTCGTGGTCTCCATCGGGGGCAACGACTTCGGCTTCGCGGACGTCGTGCAGCAGTGCGTCGTCAACTTCCTCACCTCACCCACCTGGTGGAAGAACTATTGCCACGACGACAGCTCCGTCGAGGCGCACTTCACCGCCGCCAACGTCGCCGCCGTGCGGGCCGACGTCGCGGACGCGCTCGGCAACGTCGCCACCGCTATGCGGAACGCCGGGTACGCCGACGACCAGTGGACGCTCGTCGTCCAGACCTACCCCTCCCCCATCCCGGACGGGGCCGGGATCCGCTACTCCGAGTCCGGGTACAGCCGCCAGTTCACGGGCGGTTGCGGCATCTGGAACGCCGACGCCGACTGGGCGAACGCCACGGCGCTGCCCGTCATCAACGGAGCGCTGCTCGGAGCGGCGAACGACGCCGGACTGAGCGGCGTCCGCACCCTCGACATGACGCACGCCTTCGAAGGGCAGCGCCTCTGCGAGAACAGCGTGGGCCTGTACGAGGAGGTCGGCCTGGCGAACTGGCAGTCCCCGGGCGCCGTCGACCAGACGGAGTGGGTCAACCAGATCCGCACGGTCTCCACGATCGGTGACTCACCCTACGAGGTGCAGGAGTCCCTGCACCCCAACTACTGGGGCCAGCTGGCGCAGCGCAACTGCCTGCGCCAGGTGTGGAACGGGGGCGACCCGATCAGCGGGAGCTGCGTCATCGGCGGCGTCGGCACGACGACGCTCACGGCGACGGGCGAGCCGCGGATGACGCTGGGACCGCTCGACCAGGAGGTCATGTCGCTCGGCGAGAAGTGACCGGCGCCGGGCTCATCGTCGAGCGGTCGGTCCCTTGTCCGTGCGGTCGGTCCCCCGGGGGACCGACTTCTCGACATCGGGCCGACCGCTCACCTTCGCGCGGACCCGCCGCACAGGTCACGCGGAGCGCTGGTACGTGGGCAGGAGCGTGTCGCTCCGGACGATCTCCTTGCCCAGGGGCATCAGCGACACCGGGATGAGCTTGAGGTTCGCCCAGCCCATCGGGATGCCGATGATCGAGATGAACAGCGGGATCGCTGTGAGGATGTGACCGATCGCGAGCCACCAGCCCGCCACGACCACCCAGATGACGTTCCCCACGAGCGACATCACCTCGCCGACCCCGGACTGCTGCTTGTCCACGACGGCCCGGCCGAACGGCCACAGCGAGTACCCGGCGATCCGGAAGGACGCGATGCCGAACGGGATCGTGACGATCAGCAGGCAGCAGATGATGCCCGCCAGCGCGTAACCGAGAAACAGGCCGAGTCCCGCGAAGACGAACCAGATGATGTTCAGCAGCGTCCGAAGCATGATCCGATTCTGCCCTACCCCGGCACGGACACATCACCCGGTATCACCCTGACCCGTCCCTGACTGCAGGCTGCGCGCCCAGACCGCCGTCGTCCCTGACAGTGTTCTCCCGAGCCGCCGGGCTCAGCCGTCCTCGGCTCGTACCTCGCCTGCGGGCGGCCTCGCTACGCTCCGCATCCGGCGGCCGGGGACCGCCGAGGCTTCCATACACTCGGGGGCGTGCCGACCTCCGCCATCACCGACCGTCTCGCCGCCGTCCGCTCCCGCATCGACGACGCCGCCCGCGCCGCCGGGCGCGACCCCGGCGAGGTCCGCCTCCTCGTCGCGACGAAGACCCGGGACGCCGACGCCGTGCTCGCCGCGATCGATGCCGGCGTCGACCTCATCGGCGAGAACCGCGTGCAGGAACTCGTCGCCAAGGCGCCCGGGCTCGCCGACCGCGTCGCGGCGGGCGCGCTCGAGGTGCACATGATCGGGCACCTGCAACGCAACAAGGTCAACCAGGTGCTGGCCACCGCGACGGGGATCGAGACGGTCGACGGCATGGCGCTCGCCCGGGCGCTCTCGACGCGGTGCGTCCGCGACGACCGCACGCTGGACGTGATGATCCAGGTGAACGTGTCGGGCGAGGAGACCAAGTCCGGGGTCGAGCCCGACGACGCCGTGCCGCTCGCCCTCGACGTCGCCGCCCTGCCGGGCCTGCGCCTGACGGGGTTCATGACGATCGGCGCGCGCCTCGACGCCGCAGGCGAGCCTGCCGACGACGCCACCGTGCGCGCCGGCTTCGCCCGCCTCCGCGCGATCCGCGACGAGACGCTGGCGTCCGGCGCGCCAGGAACCGCCGGCGCCCGGGAACTGTCGATGGGCATGACGACCGACCTGGACCTGGCGATCGCCGAGGGCGCCACGATCGTCCGCGTAGGCACGGCCGTCTTCGGCCCCCGCCGCACCTGAGACCCGGTCCGGGACGGCGTCCGGCCGACGCCGACCACGCCAGCACCCCGGGTTTCCGAGTGGCTTGGTGGCCTGCGGTCTCTAGCGGGCTATCGGGGCCGGGGTGCCGTTCGTGAGGGCCAGCAGGTCCTTGGGTGACAGGCCCACGTCCAGGCCGCGGCGCCCGCCGGAGACGTAGACGACGTCGAACGCCTCGGCCGACTCGTCCAGGACCGTGGCGTGCCGCTGCTTCTGGCCGAGCGGCGAGATGCCGCCCGCCACGTAGCCCGTCGCCCGCTCGGCGCGTGCGACGTCGGCCATCGCCGCCTTCTTCCCGCCGACCGCCTTGGCCAGCGCCTTGAGGTCCAGCTTGCGGTCCACGGGCACGATGCCGACGGTGAGCGCGCCGTCGACGTCGGCCAGCAGCGTCTTGAACACCTGCTCGGGCGGCAGCCCGAGCGCGTCGGCCGCCTCCGCGCCGAAGTCGTCCCGGGATCCGTCGTGCTCGTACGCCTGGAGGGTGTGCTCCACACCCGCCTTCTCCAGTGCGACGATCGCCGGCGTCCCGCCGCTGGTCCCCGCACGCTTCTTCTTCGCCACGAGCCACATTGTGGCCGAACGTCGCGGGATTGTCCCGAGGATCCGGCCGCCTCGGGGACTCTGTCACCGGGACCCATCTCCGAGGACGCCCCCAGGATCCCTCCCGGATCTCCGGACCGGCGGAGCCTGCGTTGCCCGGGCGTACAGTTGTCGCGTGCTCGCTCTCCTCGTCCTCGCCATCCTGGTGGGCGGGTCTCTCCAGCGCGTGACCGGTATGGGGTTCGGGCTGGTGGCGGGTCCGTTCATCGTGCTGCTCGTCGGCCCGCTGGAGGGCGTGCTGCTGGTGAACGTCGTGGGCGCCGTCATGGCGCTGCTCATCATCGGGCGGGTGCTGCGCGGGGTGGACTGGCGGCGGTACGCATGGCTCGCGGCCGCGTCGGTGAGCGTGAGCGTCCCGGCGGCGCTGCTGCTGCGCGGGGCGAGCCCGGCTGCCCTGGAGGTCGGCATCGGGGCCGTCGTCGTCGGCGCCATGACGCTGGCGCTGGTCACCTCCCGACTGCGCGGTGAACGACGACGGTTCGCCGAGCGGGACCCACGTCCCCTGATCGTCACCGGCGTCGCCTCCGGATTCGGCAGCGTCGCCGCGGGGATCGGCGGTCCGCCGCTCGCCGTGTACGCGGTCCTGGACCGGTGGGACACGAAGTCCTTCGCCGCCACCGCGCAGCCGTTCTTCATGACCAACGCGCTCGCCGCGATGACGGCCAAGATCGTCTTCGCCGACGCGACCTTCCCGGCGTTCGCGCTCTGGGAGTGGCTGGTGATCGCGGTCGCGCTGGTCGCGAGCATCGGCCTGGGCGAGCTCCTGGCCCCGCGCCTCTCCCGGGCGGCGACGCGACGCGTCCTGATCGTCCTGGCCTACGCGGGCGGCGCGGCGACCCTCGCCCGGGGCGTCGCACATCTCCTGTGAGCGGCGTCGTGCCCTGTGACCGGCGTCGCGCCGGGCGTGTGGGATGCGCCACTGACCCAGATCACCCGCGCCGGTATCGTGCCAGCGATCCCATTTTCCTCAAGGAGAGGATGCTCCCATGCCCGTCGCCGCCCCCGCGCGCCCCGTGCTGCGGCCCGCTACCGCGTCCGACGTCCCGGCCCTGGTCGAGCTCAACAACGCCGCTGTCCCCGCCGTCCCGGTGACCCCCGCCGACGAGATGCAGGGACTTCTGGACATCTCCTCCCTCGCGCTGGTCGCCACGGATCCCGCGGAGTCCTCGGACCCGCTCGGGTTCCTGCTCGCGCTGGACCCGGGCGCCGAGTACTCCTCGGAGAACTACGACTGGTTCGAGAACCGCGGGCTGGACCACCTCTACGTGGACCGCATCGTGCTCGGTGAGCGCGCCCGGAACCGCGGCATCGGCCGCCGCCTGTACGACGCGGTGTTCGACGCCGCCCGCGAGGCCGAGCGCGATGTCGTCACCTGCGAGATCAACCTCAACCCGCCGAACCCCGGGTCGATGCGCTTCCACGGCCGCCTCGGGTTCGAGCAGACCGGCGAGCAGCTCACCAAGGGCGGCGAGGTCCTGGTCGCCAAGATGGCGGCCCAGGTCCCGGAACTGATCTGATAGCGCAACCGGCCGCCGGGCCGGAGGCGTTGCGAAGACCCGAGGACGCGGACCGCCGCCGCCGGAAACCGGTAGCGACGGCGGCCGGCGCCGAGGAACGAGGCGACGCGGCGACGGAGCCCGGCGGCGGCAATGCCTCGCGCCCGCAGGCGCTGAGCCCGGCGGCTCGGGAAGGCACAGCCTCCTCAGCGCAGCCGCTCGAGCGCCCCGCGGACCCCGTGCACGCCCGAGGCCGCGAGAGCGGCCCGGGCGGCCGCCTCGTCGACGCCGACGAGCAGGGTCACGAGCGCCACGCGGAGGTCTCCCCCGGCGTCCTGCAACGCCGTCTCGCAGGCCTCGGCGTCCTGTCCCGTCGCCTGCTCCAGGAGGCGCACGAGCCGTCCGCGCAGCTTCTCGTTGGTGGCGACGACCTCGACCATGAAGTTCGAGTAGGTCTTGCCCAGGCGCACCATCACCGCCGTCGAGATCGTGTTCAGCACGAGCTTCTGTGCGGTGCCCGCCTTCATCCGGGTGGATCCCGTGATCGCCTCGGCCCCGGTGTCGACCAGGATGGCGACGTCGGCCAGCGGGGTCAGCGGTGCGAGCGGGTTCGACGCGATCAGCACGGTCGACGCGCCGAGCTCCCGCGCCGCCTCCAGCGCGCCGCGCACGTAGGGCGTACGGCCGCTGGCCGCGATCCCGATGACGACGTCGTGCGGCGAGGCGCCGTCGAGCAGGGCGCGCCCGGCTCCGGCGTCGTCCTCGGCGCCCTCGACCGCGCGGGCGAACGCACCGGGTCCGCCCGCGATGTGCGCGACGAACATCTCGTCGCCGACGCCGTACGTCGGCAGCAGCTCGGCGGCGTCCATGAATGCCAGCCGCCCCGACGATCCGGACCCTACGTAGTGCACACGGCCGCCGGCGAGGATCGCCTCGACGGCGATGTCGACCGCCGCGACGATCTGCGGGTGCTGGGCGCGGACCGCGTCCACGACCCGCGCGTCCTCGTCCGAGATCATCGCCACCAGCTGGGCCGTGGGGACAACGTCGATGTCACGTGTGCGCGGATTCCGCTCCTCCGTCGGTGAGGAGACCCTCACCGGCGGGACGGACCCCGCCCTCTCGTACCCCGTGTCGGTGATCATCCGTGGTTCTCCTTCCCGACCGGCAACTCGACCGTACCGGCTGGATCTGGCCACGGCACGCACCATGTCGCTCACGCTAGTCCCTCTTCTGTCACACCCGGCATCGGACCGCGTGAAATGCAGTTACCCGACTTGCCACCACTCGCGGAGATTACCTCCACGCCGACCGGGCGAAAACCATCGCACCCGACCGTTATCGAAACGTTATCTTACGCTCGTCACATGGACACCTGCGCCAATCGCATCGACCCGACCGGCCCCATGCCAATAGCACACCTCGGCATGCCGGATATTTCGCGAGTAATATGCGCGAATTTCCACGTCTCTTTACACAATCTTGGGGTGAAATCGTGCCAGAATGGATGGGTGCAGACTGACACAGAGGGGGACGGGCCAGCCGTCGGCGAAACCGCCGGCTGGATCGTCGCGATGGACGTGGGCGGTAGCGGCTCACGCCTGACCGCCGAGTTCAGGGACGGCGGGCACCAGCATGAGGGCAAGGGCATCACGATCACCCTGGAGGGCGAGCCCGTCAAGATGCTGTCCGAGGGCAGCAATTCCGCCCAGGTGGTCCGCGGTTTGTGCGAGACGTTCCTGTACTGGGTGAAGAACGCGGAGTATCACTTCCAGCAGCCCCCTTACGTCGTCGCCGCCGCTGTCGGGACGACGGGTCTCACCACGGTCGTGCCCAGCGCCGCCGAGATCCACGACATCATGGGCTCGATGCTCCAGACGAACCGCACGGCCGTCGCGGGCGATGCGCTGACCGCCCACATGGGCGCCCTGCGGGGCCGCGCGGGTGCGGTGCTGTCGGTCGGCACCGGTGCGGTCGCCTTCTCGTTCGACCAGAAGGGTCGCTGGCATCGCGCCGACGGCTGGGGCCATCTGCTCGGTGACCTCGGCGCGGGTGTCTGGGTAGGCACGGAGGCGCTCCGCGCCGCCACTGCCGCGCACGACGGACGCACCCGCGGCAAGTCCGAGCTCCTGCTCGAGTACGCCACACAGAAGCTCGGCCCGGTCGCGAGCTGGCCCGCCCAGCTGTACATGAGCAGCGACCGCGCGGCGAAGCTCGCATCGTTCGCGCCCGCGGTGATGTCCGCGGCGGCGGCCGGTGACACGACCGCCCACGGAATCCTCGTCGAGGCCGGGCGTCACCTCGCGTCGACGCTGGCCACCGCGCTCACCCCGGACATCCCGCAGCTCGCGTCGATCACCGGCCGGCTCGCGCACCGCCCGTCCCCGCTGACGGAGTCCCTGCACGAGAACCTCAGGCAGGAACGCCCCGGCGTCCGCCTGGTGCCGTGCGAAGGCACCCCGCTCGACGGCGCCAAGCTGCTGGCGCGGCGCCTCTCGGTGGACCCGACCAGCGTGGTCGGGTATCGCCCGTGGCTGACCGTGCGGGTCGACGGCCGTCACACCGTGGGTGAGCACACCGATACCGGCGCGGATATGTTCAGCTCCATGTCCACCGCGCAGTTCTCCGCGACGGAGCTGCCGAACGTTCTGCCTGACACCCCGGGGATCGCCTGATGTTCCCGGGCCCGATGACTGGAGATCCCACCGATGACCGGTGATGTGCTCGTCAAGCTCCGCCGCTCGCTCCCGACGCTGCGGCCCGCCGAGGCGCGCGTCGCCGAGACGGTGCTGGAGAACCCGAGCCTGGTCGTCGCCTCCACGATCACCGAACTCGCGGGCGAGGCCGACACCTCGCAGGCCACGGTCGTGCGGTTCTGCCGCGCGATCGGCTACGCGGGCTACCCGGAGTTCCGGATCGACCTCGCCCAGGCCACCAGCCGCCGGGACATGGAACTCGAACGTTCGGGTATCGCCCAGGGTGAGCTCACCCAGACCGACAGTGTCGACGACGTCGTCAACAAGATCGCCTTCCACGAGGCCCGCACCATTGAGGACACGGCCCGCGACGTGGACCGCAAGGTGCTCGACAAGCTCGCGGAAGCCATCGCCGCAGCCCCGCAGCTCGCCGTGTACGGCGTCGGCGCGTCGCACATCGCGGCACAGGACCTCGCGATCAAGCTGCAGCGCATCGGCCGGATCGCCTTCTGCTCGCCCGACGCGGACCTCCAGCAGTCCTCGGCCGCGGTGCTCGACCCGGGCGCCGTCGCGATCGGCATCTCGCACAGCGGTCAGACGAGGGCGACCAACACCGCCCTGGAGCTCGCCCACGGACGGGGTGCCATCACCGCCGCGATCACCAACTACCCGGACGCGCCGATCGGCAAGGTCGCCGACCTGGTGCTCGCCACCACCGCCCGGGAGACCCAGTTCCGCGCGGGCGCGATGGCGAGCCGCATCGCCCAGCTGACCATCGTGGACTTCCTGTTCGTCCGAGTGGCGCAGCGCAGCTACGAGAAGTCGCAGGAGGCCATCCGCCTCACGGCAGAGGCCGTGGCGGACCAGCGCATGGAGTTCGGCCGCCCGTCCCGCAACGACTGACGGCGACCCACGGCGCGGCGACCGGGCGGTCGCCGCGCCGTCGTCTCATCCGGCCGACGGACCGGCCGGGGCGACACCGGCCATGATGAGGCCGTAGACGTAGGCGCCGGTGACCGCCTCCCAGGCCGCCTCGATCACGTTGGGGCCGACACCCACGGTGGACCAGGAGCGTTCGCCGTCGGCGGTCTCGACGAGCACGCGCGTGCGGGCGTCCGTGCCCTGGTCGGTGTCGAGGATACGGACCTTGAAGTCGATCAGCTCGAACCGCCGCAGCTCCGGGTAGACGGACGTCAGCGCCCGCCGCACCGCGTGATCCAGCGCGTCGACCGGCCCGTTGCCCTCCCCGGTCGCCACGATCCGCTCGCCGCCCACGGTGATCTTCACGGTCGCCTCGGCGAATGCCTCGGCCTCCGGCCCGTACACGTCGGCGGGAGTGTGCCCGTCCGGGACGGTCTCCACGATGGTGCGCCACGACTGCGTCTCGAAGTAGCGCGGCAGCTCGCCGAGCTCGTCCCGCAGCACCAGCTCGAACGACGCGTCGGCCGCCTCGTAGGTGTAGCCGCGCGCCTCGTCCTGCTTGACCCGATCGGTCACCCGGGCGAGCACGTCCTTGCGGTCGGACAGGTCGAAGCCGAGCTCGCGCCCCTTCAGCTCCACCGACGCCCGCCCGGCCATGTCACTGATCAGCATCCGCATGTCGTTCCCGACGCCCTTCGGATCCATGTGCTGGTACAGGTCCGGGTCGACGCGGATGGCGCTGGCGTGCAGGCCCGCCTTGTGCGTGAACGCGCTCTGCCCCACGTAGGGCTGCCGGGCGAACGGCGAGATGTTCGTGATCTCGCTGATCGCGTGAGCGATCCGGGTCGCCTCCCGCAGACCGGAGTCGGGCACGAGCTCGTGGGCGAGCTTGAGCTGGAGGTTCGCGGTCACCGCGATGAGGTCCGCGTTGCCCGTGCGCTCGCCGTATCCGTTGATGGTGCCCTGCACGTGCGTCGCGCCGGCCTCGACCGCCGCCAGCGTGTTGGCCACGGCGCAGCCCGAGTCGTTGTGCGCGTGCATGCCGAGCATGGGCCCGGCGGCCCCGCCGACGGCGTCGAGCACCTCGGAGACGACCTGCGACACCCACGCGGGGATCATCCCGCCGTTCGTGTCGCAGAGGCAGACCACCTCGGCGCCGGCCTCGAACGCGGTGCGCGCGGCGGCGAGCGCGTAGCCTGCGTCGTGCCGGTAGCCGTCGAAGAAGTGCTCGGCGTCGAGCACGACCCGGCGGCCCTCGCCGGTGAGGAAGGCGACGGTGTCGCGGATCATCGCGAGGTTCTCCTCGCGGGTGGTGCGCAGCGCGCGCTCCACGTGCCGGGAGTCCGACTTGGCCACGAGCGTGACGACCGGCGTCTCGGCGTCGAGCAGGGCGCGGACCTGAGGGTCCTCGCCGGCGCGTGTCCCGGCCCGGCGGGTCGCGCCGAACGCGGCCAGGACGGCGTGGTGCAGGGTGAGTTCCTTGGCGGCACGGGCGAAGAAGTCGGTGTCCTTCGGAACGGCGCCCGGCCAACCGCCCTCGATGAAGCCGACACCGAGCTCGTCCAGCTGTGCCGCGATGGCGAGCTTGTCCGTGACCGACAGGTTCATGCCCTCCTGCTGGGCCCCGTCGCGCAGGGTGGTGTCGTAGACGTGGAACGGTGTGCGCATGCGTCGGATCTCTTCCGTGCGAGGAGCCGCGGCCGTACCGGGCCGGACTGGCGTACGAGAACGTTGCGGAGGAGCTTGTGGCTCGGTCGGGCAAAAGAAAAAGACCCTCCGGGGTACGGAAGGTCTGCGCATCCAGTAGTGCGGGCTGGACGCGCTAGCGAATGATGATCGCCGGACGCGGGGTGGTGCGCAGGGTCATGCGGGCCATGGTGCCACAGGTCGGGCCGGCGCGGTAGCGGCACCTCAGGATTCGGGACGTCCTACCGCGCCGGCGCGGCCGTCACGTGTCGTGGCGCCGGGTGAGCTCCAGGCGGGAGCGGGTGACCAGCCAGGCTGCCCCGGCAGCCAGCACGGGAAGGCCGACGAGGAGCAGGCCCACCCACTGCCAGGGCACGTGCAGCGCCCATCGCGGGTCCGGGAAGTCCCCTCGATGGCGGTCCAGGATCACGAATGCCCAGGCCGTGAGGATCCCGAGTCCCGTCCCGAGCAGGGCCCCGGTCACGGAGACCACCGCCGCCTGCGCGGCGACCAGCCGGCGCCGCGTGGCCGGGGAGGCCCCCACCGCCGTCAGCGTGGCCAGGTCGGCCCTGCTGTCGGCGGCCGCGAGCGCCGCGGCGAGCCACGTTGCGATGAGGGCGACGACGGCGCCGACGAGGGCGAGCGCGTATGGCACCATGTCGAGCTGGTCGGCCTGGGCGCGCGGGCCGAGCTCGGCGTAGACGGTGATCCCCTCGCGAACCTCGGCGAGGGACTGGCGCAGGCGTTCCTCGGTGACGGTGGTGGGCCTGGCCTCGGGGATCAGGGCGACGCCGGTTCGCACGACGTCGAGCTCGAGTGCGGCGACCGCTGCCGGAGGCAGCACGACGCTTTCGAGCGACCCGTTCGCGAGCGCGACGCCCGCCGCGGCGAGCTGCGTCTCGTAGTTTCCTCCGTCCTTGACGGGTTCGGCGTCCTCGGGGAGCCCGGCGATGTTCGTGGTGAGGGTGGCGGTGCCGTCGTCGTTCATGATCTCCGGGGCGACGACGGTCTTTCCGGTGCTCAGTGCCTGCGCGGCGGCATCCGGGTCGGCGTAGGGCAGGATCGAGGCGATGTCGCCGTCGGACACCTGCACGACCCACAGGCCGTGGTCGGTCCATGTGTTCAGCTGCGCCGCGTGGCACTCGCGATCGCCGTTGTCGCAGACCTCGGACGCGTCGGCCTCCCGGATGGCTTCCAGCAGGCCGGAGGGCGGGCCGACGCCGGTGAAGGCGGCACCCGGTGATTCGGCGGTCCGGAGTTGGATGGCCTCGGCGGGCCCGACCACGTCGTGAGCCACCTCGACGATCTCGGCGATCTCGGCGTCCGTCAGCGGGTCCGTGCCGGAACGGCCTTCGATCAGGACGACGCCGTCGTTCACCGTCGCGCCGTAGGAGGCGTCCTGCTGCGCCTGCGCGGAGGCGAAGTACGACAGTGCCCCGACCCCGGTGCCGACCGCGGCCACGACGGCCACGACGGCGGGGATGGTGCGGGAGTGCTGGCGTACGGCGTCGCGCAGCGCGAGCCGGCCGGAGATCGGCAGGAGCGGCGCGATGCCCCCGAGTGTCGTCAGGATCGCGCCGGTCGCCAGGATGATGCCCAGTTCCGCGAGGACGACACCGCCGACGATCCACCAGGGTTCCTGATGGACCGCTCCGGTCAGGGCTGTGGCGACGCCGGCTCCGGTCACGACCGCCCCGGCAGCCAGCGACCGGCGTCGCGGGGGTCTGCGGGGGAAGCGGCCGGCCAGGGCTGCTGTCACGTCGGTGCGTCCGGCGGCGATCGCGGCGGGGAACGCCGCGGCCGCCGCGATGAGCGCACCGGCGGGGACGAGGAGCGTGAGCAGGGGCGGGACCACCAGGTTCGGGAGTGGGCGCAGCCCGAGCAGGTCCATCATGATCACGCCGAGGATGCCGAGGCCGAGTCCCGCGGTGGCCGCCACGAACCCGGTGACGATCGCTCCCGAGAGTGTCACGTGCCGCAGCGTGGCACGATCTGCGCCGGCTGCCGCGAGGACCGCGAGGCTGCGTGCCGCGGACCGGCGGCCGATCGCGAACGCGGGCATGACGACGAGGATTCCCTGTGCCATGGCGATGGCCATCACCGCCGCGACCACGAGCAGCAGTTCGAGGTCGGCCTCCGTGGGCTCGGGGATCGCGTCCGGGGGTGGGTCCTGGGCCACGGCGGGGCTGACCGCAGTGCTCCCCAGCTCGTTCACGGCGCGGACGTCGTCCCAGGTCACAGGCTCCGGAGAGGTGACGTACCAGATGCGGGTTCCGGACGCGACAGCGGCATCGGACTCGGAGTCGGACTCGGGTTCGGGCATGTGCGTGTGCGGCATGAGCGGCCCGTCCTCGTCGGTCACGGCCGTGACGGTGGTGGCCTGCCGGGTGGCGAGCAGGCCGGTGACGGTGAGTTCGGCGTCTTCGGTCTCCTCGCCGTCGGCGTCCCAGCCGACGACTCCCACGGTGTCCCCGATATCGGCGCCCAGGAGTTCCGCCGTCGACGCGTTCAGGGCGATCTCCTCGCCCCCGCGCGGCAGCCGGCCCTCGTGGAGCATGTACACGGCCGCGACCTCCGGGACGGACAGGTCCGTCTGGTGGATCTGCACGTCCCATCGCAGGTCCGGTCCGTCGAGCTGGCGGTCGCCCTCCAGTATCGGGTACAGCTTCGACCCCGTGGGCAGCGTCGCGGCCAGCTTCGCGCCGTACGCGTCGACCGTGAGCGGATCGCCGTCGTCGTCGAGCCCGCCGGTGTTCGGGTGCCATTCGTCGTTCGTGGTGTCTCCCGTGAGGTCCTGGCCCTCGACCTCCCAGGGAGCGAAGTCGACGCGGGCCTCCAGCTCCGGTCCGACCACCTGCGCGGCGTAGGTCGCCGCTGTCAGGTGGCGTGAGCCCTCCCACGTGAGGAACAGGGAGGCCGCTGTCACCGGCAGCCCCACCATGAGCGTGACCAGGATCGTGCGGACCTTGTGCCGCCGCGCGTCGCGTACGCCGTAGCGCAGCGCGACCCGCCGGCGGCCCCACCACCGGGCCGTCGTTCGGCTCATCGGCCGGCTCCCGCCGCGCCGTCGTGCGGGCCGTCCGCGACGCCACCACCCATCGTTCTCGCCCCTGACAGCAGGCTCTCCGGGGACGACGGCGCCGCCGTGCTGTCCACGACCAGCCCGTCGCGCAGGAAGACGGTCCGGTCGGCCCAGGCGGCGTGGCGTGCGTCGTGCGTGACGAGGAGCCCTGCCGCGCCCGATTCCACACGGGCACGCAGGATGCGCAGTACCGCCTCGCCGGTGACGGAGTCCAGGGCGCCGGTGGGCTCGTCGGCGAGCAGCAGCCGGCGTGGGCCCACCAGGGCGCGGGCGATCGCGACGCGTTGCGCCTGGCCGCCGGACATGTCGTCCGGGAACCGCGCCGCGATGCCCTCCAGGCCGACCTCGGCGAGCGCGATCTCCGCATGCTCGCGGGCCCGCCGGGACGGCATCCCGTCGAGCTCGAGGGGCACCATCACGTTCTCCCGCGCCGTCAGCGCGGGCACGAGGTTGAAGTCCTGGAACACGTAGCCCACGTGCTTGCGGCGCAGTTCGGCGCGCTTCCTGGCGTTGGCCGGGCCCAGGTCGCGTCCCGCCACCTCCACCCGGCCCGACGTCGCGGTGTCGAGCCCGCCCGCCAGGTGCAGCAGGGTGGACTTGCCGGAGCCCGAGGGCCCCATCACGGCGACCAGTTCGCCCTCGCGGACCTCCAGGTCGACGCCGCGCAGCGCGTGCACCTCGGCCGCGCCCCTGCCGTGCACGCGCGTCACGCCCGTCAGTCTCAGCGCCGCCGCGGTCATCGGGTCGCCCGCTTCCATGTCGTCTCCTGCTCGCGGGCTCCTGGCGTCGCCGCGGGAGACGGCGACGCGCCCCGATCCTCCGGCTCGCGCGGCTCGCGCACTGCCCGGTGGACGCTGGCCTCGACGTGATCGAGCCAGCGGATCTCGGCCTCGGCGGCGAAGATCATCGAGTCCAGCACGAGGGACCAGGCCAGGTCGTCGCCCGCCTCCCGCTTGAGCCGGGTGAGGTCCCGGAGCACGGTCATCGTCGCGGTGCGCTGCCGCTGGACGATGCCGGAGACGTCCACGGGCTGCCCGTCGACACGCACGGTCACCGCGAGGGCGAGCTTGATCGCCAGTTCGTCGCGAGCCGGGGTGGCGCGGTCCACGGGGGTGCTCCACCACGCGCGAGCCTGTTCGGTCCCGGTGCCGGTGAGGCGGTAGGTCTCGGGCGCGCCCGGATCGTCGGACCCGACGGGGACTATCAGGCCGTCCCGCTCCAGACGGGACAGCGTCGAGTAGGCCTGGCCGATGTTCAGGGGCCAGGTGCCCCCGGTGCGGCGCTCGAACTCCTGACGGAGCTGGTAGCCGTGCATCGGGCGCTCCGACAGGAGCACCAGCAGGGCGTGCCGGACGGACATGAGATCCTCCGATAGTTACCGAGTAAGTGTTCGCACATACTTACCCAGTAACCATCGCGCGTCAAACGCGGTGCCACCCCACCCCCGGCAACTACCTTGTGCGCATTCCGTCTCCACTTTTGATTGATTCTCGGCATAAGCCGGGCTAGCGTGATGTCTGCCCGGGGCAGTGCTGCTCCGGTGAGTGACGAACGGGGAGCATCGATGCCGCCTACCCACGCCCTCGCGGGCGCCACCGCCCGCACCGACCGCCCGGCGACCGGCCTCTGGCTGATCGGCGCGCGCGGCTCGGTCGCCACCACCGCGGCCCTCGGGCTGGCCGCCCTCGCGGGCGGCCACGCCGCCCCCACGGGCTGCGTCACCGCGCGCCCCGGCCTCGCCGCGGCGTTCATGCCGGGCTTCGAGGACATCGTGGTCGGCGGGCACGACCTGTCGACGAGCCCCTTGCCCAAACGCGCCGAGGCCCTCGCTGACGCCGGGATGCTCCCGCCCCGGCTGGTCACCCTCACGCGGGAAGCCCTGGAGGCCGCCGACGCGGAGGTCCGGACCGGCCACGATCCCGTCCGCCCCGAGGGCAGCGGCCAGGTCACGGCCGAACGGCTGGCGGCCGACATCGTCGCGTTCCGGGAGCGGCACGGCCTGGAACGCGTCGTCGTGGTCGACGTCGCCTCGACCGAGCCGCTCCCCGACCCGCTCCCGGAGCACGACGACGTCTCCCTCCTCACCGCCGCTCTCGCCGACCCGGACCGCGCCCCGCTGCCGCCGTCGTCCCTGTACGCCTACGCGGCGATCCTCGCGGGCGCGCCGTACGCGGCCTTCACCCCGAGCGCGAGCATCGCGCTGCCCGCGCTGGCCCGGCTCGCCACCGAGGGCGGCATCCCCTTCGCCGGCCAGGACGGCAAGACCGGCCAGACCTGGCTGCGCACCGTCGTCGCGCCCGCGATGGCCGCGCGGAACCTGCGGGTCCTGTCCTGGTCGGGCACGAACCTGCTGGGCGGGGGCGACGGCGCCACGCTCGCCGACCCCGACGCCGTCGGCTCCAAGCTGACCAGCAAGTCGCGCGGGCTGCGGGCCGTCACCGGCGCGGACACCACGCCGCTGCACATCGACTACGTGCCCGACCTCGGCGACGTCAAGGTCGCGTGGGACCACGTCCACGTCGAGGGGTTCCTCGGCTCACGACTCACCCTGCAGACCACCTGGAGCGCCTACGACTCCATGCTCGCCGCTCCGCTCGTGCTCGACCTGACGCGGCTGCTCGCCCTCGCGCACGCGGCCGGACTCGCGGGGCCGCTCCCGGAGCTGGGGTTCTTCTTCAAGGACCCCTGGGGCTCCGACGTGCACGACGCCGCGGCCCAGGAGCGGCAGCTGAGCGAATGGGTCCGCGAGACCGCGGCCCGCGTGGCGGCGACCGAGCGGACCACAGGCGCCCCCGACGACGGACCGGGCGCGGCCCGCCGGAGCACGGACGGCACGGGCAAGGCCCGCCGATGACGCCGTCGGACCTGGCCGAGCTGGTCCGGCTGCCCGCCGCCCTGACCGTCGTCGGAGACACGCTCGCCGGGCACGCCGCGGGTCACGGCCGCATCGAGTCGCGTCACCTCCTGCTGCCCGCCGCGTCGGCGTGCCTCTACCTGGCCGGCATGGCGCTCAACGACTGGGCGGACCGCGACCTGGACGCCGTCGAGCGCCCCGAGCGGCCGATCCCGTCGGGTCGCGTCGCCCCGGGAGCCGCCCTCACCACCGGCGCCGCACTGACCGCTGCGGGGATCACGGCAGCCGGGATCGCGACCGGCCGCCGCGGCGCCGCCGTCGCGACCTGCATCGCGACCGGAGTCTGGGCCTACGACACCGTGCTCAAGCACCACCCGGTACTCGGCCCGGCGGCGATGGCCGCCTGCCGGGGCCTGGACGTGCTGCTCGGCGCCACCACAGGCAGCCTCCGCGCCGCCGCCCCGGCCGCGGCGGGCCTCGCGGCGCACACGGCCGCCGTCACGGCGCTGTCCCGCGGCGAGGTCCGGGGGACGACGCCGGCCGTGGCGGCGTCGGTCGCGGGCGTCACGGTCGCGGGTGCGCTGGCTCCCGTGGCGGCGGTGCACGCCCACTCCCCCGCCGGCCCCGTGGCGGCCACTACCGCGCGCCGATCGGCGCGCCTCGGGACGGCTGTCGCGTCCCTCGCGTACGCCGCTTCCTGCCTACCCGGCCAGGTCCGGGCCGTCGCCGACCCGACGGCCGGCGCCGCACGCTCCGCCACCCGCTCCGGTCTCCAGGCGATGATCCCGCTCCAGGCGGCGTGGGCCGCGCGATCCGGCAGGCCGGGGACGGCTCTGGTCCTGGGCGGCGTGGCCGCGGCCGGGCACGGGCTCCGCCTGCGTGCGCGAGCCCGCGGGCGCAAGCAGGTGAGCATCACATGAGGCCGCCCTTCCTGCTCGGCTACGGCACGAACGGGCTGGCGGACCACCCGCTGCCCACCGCGCTCGACCTGCTCGACGACGCCGGGTACGACGCCGTCGCGCTCACCCTCGGCTTCCCGCACCTGGACCCCCTGACCGCGCCGCCGGACGCCGTCCCGGCGGTCAGCACGCGACTCGCCGCGATGCGGCACGGCGCGGGCGCCGCCGTCGTGGTCGAGACCGGCACCCGCTACCTCCTGGACCCGGCGCGCAAGCACCGGCCCACCCTCGTCGACCGGGATGCCGGCCGGCGGATGCACTACCTGACCCGGGCGATCGACGTCGCCGCCGCACTCCACGCGGACTGCGTGTCGTTCTTCTCCGGGATCCTGCCCGCGGACGACCGACCGGCCGACGGCCGCGCCCGGCTGCTCGGCCGGCTGCCGGTCCTGCTGGAGCACGCCGCCGCGCGGGACGTCACGCTGGCGCTCGAACCGGAACCCGGGATGCTCGTCGAGACCGTCGAGGACGCGCTCCGCCTGCGCCGCGACCTGGGCGACCCGCCCGGCCTGGGGCTCACGGTCGACGTCGGGCACTGCCTCGTCGTGGAACCCGGCGGCGTCGACGGCGCGCTACGTGCCGCCGCGCCCGTGCTGTGCAACGTCCAGCTCGACGACATGCCCCGCACGCACCACGAGCACCGCCCGTTCGGCGAGGGGGACCTCGACCTGCCGGCCACCCTCGCGACGCTGGCCGACATCGGCTACCGCGGCGTCGCCGCCGTCGAGCTGCCCCGCCACTCCCACGCCGCGCCCGACCTGGTCACCGCGTCCATCGAGGCTCTGACCAGAGCGTGGAAGGAGGTCTCCGCATGACCGACGCAGCGCAAGACGCCACCGCGCAGGACGACGCCGAAGCGACCGCACCACCCGGCATCGCCGTACCGACCCGCCCACCCGGCGCGAACGCCCCGCCCGGCACCGACAGCACGCCGGCACCCGGCGCGGGCGCCTTCGCCCTGGACCTCGCCGCCCTGCGCCCGCTCCTGCGCGACCCGGACTGGCTCGACGCGACGCGCGCCACCGTCACGGCGGACCCGGCCTCCCTCGACCGCGCCTTCGCGCTCGCCGGACGCCGCGCGGGCCGCGGCCCGCTCCACCCCGCCACGGACCCGGCCGGCGTGGTGCACGGGACGGTGGCCGACGCCGCCCGCGCCGCCTTGGTCGTCGCGCTCGCGGACGCCGACCGCGCCGCGCGCGACCTCGCCACCCGCCTCACCACGCTCTACCACCAGGGCGACACCGCGGAGCGCCGCGGCGTCCTCCGTGCCCTCGACGCGCTCACCCTCCGCGCCGCCGCCCCGCTCCCCGAACCGCTGGCCACGGCCGGCGTCCCCCTCGCCGAGGACGCACTCCGGGCGAACGACACGAGCCTCGTCGCGGCCGCCGCCGGACCGTTCGGCGGCCGGTACCTGGACGCGCACACCTGGCGGCACGCGGTGCTGAAGCTCGTGTTCCTGGGGGTGCCGCTGGACGCCGTCGCGGGCCTCGGCGGGCGGGCCGACGCCGAGCTGGCCCGCATGGCCCGCGACCTGGCCGCGGAGCGCCGCGCCGCGGGACGGGACGTCCCGCCCGACCTTGCCCGGCTGCTGAGAACCACGAAGGAGTGATCATGCGCATCCTGGACCCGCACATCCACATGACCAGCCGCACCACCGACGACTACGAGGCGATGTACGCCGCGGGGGTGCGGGCCGTCGTCGAGCCGGCCTTCTGGCTGGGACAGCCGCGCACCTCCGCCGGCTCGTTCACGGACTACTTCGACTCGCTCGTGGGCTGGGAGAGGTTCCGGGCCGCCCAGTTCGGGATCCGGCACCACACCGCGATCGCGCTCAACCCCAAGGAGGCGAACGACCCGCGCTGCCGCGAGGTCCTCGCCGAGATCCCGCGCTATCTGCTGAAAGACGGCGTCGTGGCGGTCGGCGAGGTCGGCTTCGACTCCATGACGCCCGCGGAGGACGAGGTGTTCGCCGCCCAGCTCGACCTGGCCCGGGACGCGGAGCTGCCCGTCCTGGTGCACACGCCGCACCGGGACAAGCTGGCCGGCACGCGCCGCACGCTCGACGTCGTGCGCGAGTCCGGCCTGCCGCCCGAACGAGTGCTGGTGGACCACCTCAACGAGACCACGGTCGCGCTCGTACACGACGCCGGCCTGTGGGCCGGGTTCTCCGTCTACCCGGACACGAAGATGGACGAACGCCGCACCGTGGCGCTGCTGCGCGAGTACGGCACCGCCCGGATGATCGTGAACTCCGCGGCGGACTGGGGCCGGTCCGATCCGCTCAAGACAGCCCGCACCGGCCGGGAGATGCTCGCCTCGGGCCTCACCGACGACGACGTCGACCAGGTCCTGTGGCGCAACCCCGTGGAGTTCTACGGGCAGTCGGGCAACCTCGTGCTGGACCCGGTGCCCGGGTTCGTGGCCGGGGAGCCGCCGGCGCCCGGCGTGGAGTTCGAGGGCTCGTCCGTGCTGCGCGGCGTGCGGGCGTAGGGGGCGGACATGCATCTCTCCTACTGCACCAACGTGCACCCCGCCGAGGACGTCGACGGCGTCGTCGCCCAGCTCGGCGCGTACGCCGGACCGGTCCGCGCGGCCGCCGGGCTCGACGTGCTCGGTGTGGGGCTGTGGCTGCCGGCACGGGTCGCACACCGGCTCGACACGTCCCCCGCCGACCTCGACCGGCTCCGCGGCGCCCTCGCGGACCACGGCCTCGAGGTCCGCACCCTCAACGCGTTCCCGTACGGCGGCTTCCACACCGAGGTCGTGGGCCGTTCCGTCTACCGTCCGACCTGGGCCGAGCGCGCCCGCCAGCAGTACACGCTGGCCTGCGCACGCGTCCTCACCCGCCTCCTGCCCGAGGGCGCCGCCGGGTCGATCTCCACCCTGCCGCTCGCCTGGCGCGCGCCCTGGACCCCCGCCGACGACGAGGAGTCGACCCGCTCCCTCGCCGCCCTGGCCCGCGAGCTGCGCGCGCTCGCGGACCGGACCGGGAACGTCGTCCGCGTCGCGGTGGAACCCGAACCCGGTTGCGTCCTCGACACCGTGGACGACGTCGTCCGCTGGCTCGCCGCGCGGACGGACGCCGGCCTCCCGGCGGAGCGGTGGATCGATCCGGAGCACGTCGGCGTCTGCCTGGACACGTGCCATCTGGCCGTGTCGTTCGCCGACCCGGCCGCCGCCGTCCGGCGGATCACCGACGCCGGGCTGCGGGTGGTGAAGGTGCAGGCCTCCGCCGCCCTGCAGGTGGACGAGCCGGGGCGGGACGCGGCGCGGGCCGCCGTCGGGAGGTTCGCGGAGCCGCGCTACCTGCACCAGGTGCGGGAGCGGACGACGTCGGGCGGCGTGCTGGCGGCCGACGACCTGGACGAGGCGCTGGGCACCGCCCGCGGACGCCCCGGCCTGCCGGGCGACGGCCCGTGGCGGGTGCACTTCCACGTGCCGCTGCATGCACGGCCGCAGCCGCCGCTGGCCTCGACCACCGGCGTGCTGCGCGAGGCGGTCGCGGCGGTGCGCGCGACCCCGCACGGTCACGAGGCGCATCTGGACGTGGAGACGTACACGTGGTCGGTGCTGCCGGCCGGCGTCGCGGGCCTCGACAGTGACGGCGACGGCCTCGTGGCGGGCATCGCGGCGGAGCTGCGGTGGGCGCGCGAGAACCTGCTGGACGACCGGCCGGCGGCGGCCGTCGTGGCGGACGGGGAGGGTGTGGCATGAGGCCGGTCCTGCTGCTCGACGTCGTCGGGCTGACCGAACAGGCCCTGGGGCACATGCCGCGCCTGCGCCGCCTGGCGGACGCGGGCTGGTCCTCGCGGCTGGCGACGGTGCTGCCCGCCGTGACGTGCACCGTGCAGTCGACGATGCTGACCGGGCTGGCGCCGCGCGACCACGGCATCGTCGGGAACGGCTGGTACTTCCGCGACCTGGGCGAGGTGTACCTCTGGCGGCAGCACAACCGGCTGGTCGCCGGCGAGAAGCTGTGGGAGACGGCGCGGCGGTCCGTTCCCGGCTACCACGCGGTGAACGTCTGCTGGTGGTACGCCATGGGAATGACCACGCAGGTCACGGTGACGCCGCGGCCGGTCTACCACGCGGACGGCCGCAAGTCCCCGGACGCGTACGTCCGACCGCCGGCACTGCACGGCGAACTGACGGAGGCGTTCGGCGACTTCCCGCTGTTCCGGTACTGGGGTCCGACGGCGTCCATCGCCTCGACGCGGTGGGTGGTGTCGGCCACCCGGCACCTGCTGACCACCCGCGCCGCCGACCTCACCATGGCGTACGTGCCGCACCTGGACTACGACCTGCAGCGGTTCGGCCCCGGGTCACCGGAGGCGGACCGGGCGGCCGCCGAGCTCGACGCGGCGCTGACGCCGCTCCTCGACCAGGCGGAGGCCGACGGCGTGACGGTCGTGGCGGTGTCGGAGTACGGGATCGGGCCGGTGTCGCGGCCGGTGCACCTGAACCGGCTGCTGCGGCGCGAGGGGCTGCTCGAGGTGTACACCCAGCAGGGGCGTGAGCTGCTGGACCCGTGGACGTCGCGGGCGTTCGCCGTCGCCGACCACCAGGTGGCGCACGTGTACGTCGCGGACCCGGCGGACGTGCCGCGCGTGGCGGCGATGCTGCGGGCGGAGCCCGGCGTGGACGAGGTGCTGGACCGCGAGGCGCAGGCCGCCTACGGCCTGGACCACGAGCGGTCGGGCGAGCTCGTGGTGGTGGCCGAACCGGACGCCTGGTTCACCTACTACTACTGGCTGCGGGACGACCGCGCGCCGGAGTTCGCCCGTGGCGTGGACATCCATCGCAAGCCGGGCTACGACCCGGCCGAGCTCTTCTTCGATCCGGCGGACCGGTTCTCGAAGGCGCGCGCCGGGCTGAACCTCGTGCGCAAGAAGCTCGGCCTGCGGTACGCGATGAGCACCACGCCGCTGGACGCGTCGTGGGTGCGCGGCTCGCACGGACGACTGCCGGACTCGGCGCCGGTCACGCCGCTGGTCCTGTGCTCGGATCCGGAGGTCCCGGCCGTGGTCGCGCGGCAGGTGGCCGACGACGACGGGCTGGTGCCCGCCGCCGCCGTGAAGGACCTGGTGCTGGAGCTCCAGGGGATGCGCTAGACCTACGCCAGGCGCGTCATCCAGCCGTGGCGGTCCTCTGCCCGGCCGTACTGGATGCCGGTCAGCTCGGTGCGCAGCGCCATCGTCAGCTCGCCCGACTGCCCGCCGTTGACCTCGACGTCGAAGTCCGACGACGCCAGCCGCCCGATCGGCGTGACCACGGCCGCCGTGCCGCACGCGAAGAATTCCGTCACCTGGCCGGACTCGAGACCGGACACGAGCTCACGGGCCGGGATCCGCCGTTCCACGACCTCGTGGCCCCGGTCACGGGCCAGCTGGATGATCGACTTGCGGGTGATGCCCTCGAGGATCGAGCCGAGCTCCGGGGTGTGGATCGTGCCGTCCGCCATCACCAGGAAGATGTTCATGCCGCCGAGTTCTTCGAGGTAGGTGCTCTCGGCGCCGTCGAGGAAGCAGACCTGGTCGAAGCCGTGCTGCTGGGCCTCCTGCTGCGGGAGCAGGCTGGCGGCGTAGTTGCCGCCGAACTTCGCGTCGCCCGTGCCGCCGGGCGGCCCGGCGCGGTGGTACTTCTCCGACAGGTAGATCGACACCGGCTTCACGCCGCCCGCGAAGTACGGGCCCACGGGTGAGGCGATGACGAGGTGCTCCACCTCGAGCGCCGGCCGCACGCCGAGGAAGGACTCGCTGGCGAACATGAAGGGACGCAGGTAGAGCGAGGAGTCCTCGCCGTCCGGGACCCAGTCGACGTCGGTACGCACCAGCGCGGCGATCGACGCGAGGAAGTCCTCCTCGCTGAGTTCCGGCAGGGCGAGGCGGTGCGCGCTGCGCCGGTAGCGACGCGCGTTCTGCCCGGGGCGGAAGGTCCAGATGGAGCCGTCGGCGTGCTTGTACGCCTTCATGCCCTCGAAGATCTCCTGCGCGTAGTGCAGCACCGCCGTGGCGGGGTCGAGCTGCAGCGGACCGTACGGCTCGACGCGGCGGTCGGTCCAGCCGTCGGCCGCCCGCCAGGAGACGCGGGCCATGTGGTCGGTGAAGACCGTGCCGAACTTGGGCTTGGCGAGCAGGGATGTGCGCTCGTCCTCCGGCGTGGGCGCGTCGGTGCGCCGCACGTCGAACCGGGCCACGAGGTCGTCGAGGTCGGCGGGGAGGATGTGATGGGACGTAGTGGTCATGATCAAAGCCTTTCACCGGATGAAGTCAGTGTTCCACGCCCGGCCGGTGAAGGGGACCTGTCCTGTGGGGACGTTCCCTACGGCCGGGCTGCGTGCCCGGCCGTGGGGATGTGCTACCCCGCGATCCGAGCCGCGATGTCGGCGCCGATCTGCGCCGTGGTGCGTACCTGCGACGACGCCGGACGCTCCGCGATGTCGGCGGCTACGGCCGCCTGTACCGCCGCGGCCTCGTCCGCGCGCCCCAGGTGGTCCAGGAGCAGCCCGACCGACAGGATCGTCGCGGTCGGGTCCGCCTTGCCGGTCCCCGCGATGTCGGGGGCGGAGCCGTGCACGGGCTCGAACATGCTCGGCGCGGTGCGGTCCGGGTTGATGTTGGCCGACGCCGCCAGCCCGATCCCGCCCGTGATGGCCGCCGCCTGGTCGGTGAGGATGTCGCCGAACAGGTTGTCGGTGACGATCACGTCGAACCGGCTCGGGTTCGTCGTGAGGAAGATCGTGGCCGCGTCCACGTGCAGGTAGTCGGTGGTGACGTCGGGGAACTCGGCGTTCACGGCCTCGACCGTGCGGCGCCAGAGGTGGCCGGCGTGCACCAGCACGTTGTGCTTGTGCACGAGGGTGAGGTGCTTGCGCTCGCGCTTCGCCGCGCGGGCGAACGCGTCCCGCACCACGCGCTCGACGCCGAACGCGGTGTTCACGCTGACCTCGGTGGCGATCTCGGCCGGCGTCCCGACACGCAGCGCACCGCCGTTGCCGGTGTACGGGCCCTCGGTGCCCTCGCGGACGACGACGAAGTCGATCTCGCCCGGGTCGGCCAGCGGGCTGGTCACGCCCTCGAAGAGCTTGGACGGACGTAGGTTGACGTAGTGGTCCAGCGTGAACCGCAGCTTGAGCAGCAGGCCGCGCTCCAGCACCCCGGACGGGACGCTCGGGTCACCGATCGCGCCGAGCAGGATCGCGTCGTGCTGCCGGATCCGCTCGAGGTCGTCGTCGGTGAGGGTCTCGCCCGTGGCGTGCCAGCGGCGGGCTCCCAGGTCGAACTCGGTGGTCACGACCTTCGTCCCGCTCGGCGCGAGCGCCGCCTCGAGGGCCTTCAGCCCCTGTTCCACGACCTCGGTGCCGATGCCGTCGCCTGCCACCACTGCCAGGTCGATCTGCTGGTCCGTCCCGTTCTGCGCCATGCACGGAGCCTAACGTGTGCGCGCGCAGAAATGAGACAGCAGTCTCACGCGCTGGGACAGGATCACCGCTTGGGGTACAAGAGCTCGAAGCGCTCGACCACCACCGGCGTGTCACCCGCGAACTCGCGCCCCTCCGGGAGATTGCGGCGGAAGTACTTCTCGTGCTCCGCGCGCCAGTGCTCCAGCGTCCTGTCGCCCTCCCCCTCGGCGTCGGCCACGTCGTCGTCCACCTCGTCGAACGGAACCGTCTCCACGATCGTGGTGCGGATCAGCGCCTGCGGCTGCCGCTCGCCGTCGAGCAGGATGGACAGCTCGCCGACCTGCGGCAGCGGCTCGCCGGAGTCCTCGAACTCCCACGCCAGCGACGACGTTGCCGTCTTGGCGCCCTCCAGGACCAGGTCCAGCAGCTCGTTCGCGAGCTCCGGCTGATCACCGAACGACCACGCCGGCGGCGCCACCGTCTCCGACGCCAGCACGCCGGTCACCACGCCCGTCTTCGCCATCCCGGCGTACGGCCGCACCGCCTCCCAGAAGGACTGGACCGCGACGGCGACCTCCTCGTCCCCCTCGTCGGCGTCCGTGAAGTCCTCGGGGTCGAACGTCGCCGGGTCGAAGTCGTCGGCATCGAGGCCACCGGCATCGGGATCCTCCGGGTCGAGGTCCTCCGGCTCGAACTCCTCGGGGCCGCCCTCGGGCGCCGTGGTCGCCTCGTCGTTCTGCTCGGGTTCACGCGTCTCGTCGCTCACGCCGCCCATCCTGCCGTATCGCGGGAGGATTGTGACGTGTGACCCACCCGACTCGCTCGGGCGGGCCGCGAGCCCGCGGCGGAACATACGCTCGGACCCGTGCCCCGCTCCACCGCCCGGCCCCGCGGCCTCCCGCTCGTGGTGCCCGTCGCCCTGGCCGTCCTCGCCGGCGCGGGTCTCGCCACGCAGAGCCGGGTCAACGGCACCCTTGCCGGTCACGTCGGCAGCGGGTATCTCGCCGCCGTGATCTCGTTCGGCTCCGGCCTGCTCCTGCTGGGCGTGGCCCTGCTCGTCTCGCGTCGCGGCCGCGCAGGCATGCGGCGCATCTCGGGGGCGCTGCGCCGCCCGGCGGCCGGGCCCGCGACCGGCCCTGGGACCGACCCCGGAACCGACTCACGCCCCGTCCTGCGGCCCTGGCAGTGCCTCGGCGGAGCCGCCGGCGGGTTCTTCGTGGCGTCGCAGGGTCTCGCCGTCGGGACGCTCGGCGTCGCCCTGTTCATCGTGGCGTTCGTGACGGGTCAGTCGCTCGGGTCGATCGTCGTCGACCGCCTCGGCCTGGGCCCCGGCGGCGTGCGCTTCGTGACGCTGCCGCGCGCCGTCGGCCCGCTGCTGACGGTGGTGGCCGTGGCGATCGCCATGTCCGGCGGTGTCGGCACGCCGTCGGCCCTTGTGCTCGCGGTGCTGCCGCTGCTCGCGGGCGTCGGGTCGGCGTGGCAGCAGGCCGTGAACGGGCGCGTGCGCGCCGCCGCCGGCGACGTCCTGGCCGCGACCTTCGTCAACTTCCTCGTGGGCACGGCCGCGCTCGTCCTGGCACTCGGGGTGTCGATGCTGTTCGACGGCGTGCCCGACGGCAGTCTCCCCGCGAACCCGCTGTTGTACACGGGCGGGGCGATCGGCATCGGGTTCATCGCGGTCGGCGTGGCGGTGGTGCACCGCGTGGGCGTGCTGCTGCTGAGCCTGAGCATGATCGCGGGCCAGATCGTGGGCGCGCTGGTGCTCGACCTCGTCGTCCCTGGCGCGGTCGCCCCCGGACTCCCGACCTACGTGGGCGCGGCCCTCACCCTGGTCGCGGTAGCGATCCCGCTGGCTTTCGAGAGCCGCGCGGTGACGTCACGCAGAGCGGCGCACCATCGGCACGACGGCGATCAGTAGGCCGATGACAAGGCAGGTTCCAGCGGCGACGAACGATACCGCCGTCGCGTGAGGATGCAGGAGCCAGACCTCAGGTGTGAACCGATACCGGCTTGCGACCGGTACCGACACAACGGCAACGAGCAACGGAACGACAGCCGCGTAGCGCCGGGGGACGACCGCCCACGCCGTCAGACCGACGCCGAGATAGCCGAGAACATTACGTGCGCTTGCAGCGGTCAGTCCGCCGTCGATGGGGAGCATGCCCGTCTCGGCCGCCACAGCCACGATCGAGAGGATGCCGGCCGACAGAACCGCCGACGTCACGACGACCGCCGCGTCCCGTACGGGAAGCGCCCGCAGACCGACTCGCTCCGGCCCCGTGGGGCTCTCTCCAACGGCCGCCAAGGCCGCCCCGATCAGTACCGCCGGCAGGAGCAGTGCGAGGAACGCTCCCCCACCACCAACGGGAATCGGCACGACGACGGTCCCCGCCAGCAGGATGACGATCACACCGCCGAACTGGACCGCGACCAACGTACGAGCGCGACGCGCCATGAGATACCAGGTCATCTCCAGCCCCCGGGGAGACTCGGCACCGATTCCGGATCACACGCCGCGAACGCTCGCTGCGCCTGGTCCACCCAACGGGCCTGCTCGGACACAGGCAGCGCCAGAACCTGATCGAGCGCACGCCGGTCGTCCGTGGTCTCGATGCCCACGACCTGATCAACCGCTTCGGCCTCGTTCATAGCCGCGGCGGCGGCCAGCCCCTTGACCGACCACCAGGCGTTCACCACGTAGTCCGGGCTGTACGACGACGCCTCCATCGGTTCGGGCGCCCAGCCCGACCATCCGGGCCGCTTCTCGACGCTCTCGAGACACGTCCACTCGGGCAGCACTGCCGCGGCAGAAGCAATCTGGACGATGAGACTCTCGCGCGACTCCGCAGCGGTCAGCGTGAAAGCCCTCACCTCATCGGACACGACGACGCCGTGGTCCTGCGTCAGTGTCGTCGGCACAGGCACGCCGGTTCCGCGGTGCACCCCGGCCAGCGTGTCGTGGGCGGTGTCCGCGACCCTGTCGAGCAGTTCCGCCTGTTCCGGCCACATACAGACGCGCGGCGCATCACCAGCGCATGCCAGCTGACCGGAACGCGCGATCGCCGGCGACCAGTCGAGCGGGCGAACCAGAACAACCGCGACGACGACGAGAGCTACGGCAACCCCACCCCACGCACCCCGCATCTTCCACCCCTCACCAGCGGACCCGGCACGTCGTCCATCGATCACCAGGTACCAGACCACGATCGCAGCGATCGCCGTCAGTGCGGTCGCCGCGAGAACCAGTGGGTTGACGGTCTCGTACAACTCACAGCAGTCCACGACGCCGCCGAGGTGGCGAATCCACGCGGGCTCCACCGAGGCGCGGAACGCCAGCACGAACCACCACGCCGCCGGTGCGCCGAGCAATGCCACCGGCGCCGCGAGGCGGACGCCCGCAGCACACCCGAAGACCCCAGCGGCCGCAACGACGAAGATCTCGGCGAAGACGGGCCAGAGGTTCGGCACGCCGACGACGCGCATCTCTGCCAGAGCGAGTCCGGTCGCGGCCAGGAGGGCGATCGCCCCGCAAACGACATGCGGCCACAGCATCTCCGCGAGTACGAGCGGAAGAGCTCGAGCGTGGGGCCTCGTGTCCCAGCGCGCCTGCCGCAAGCGCACGCCGCTGACGGCGCCACCGAACGCGATGACCGTAGAGATCTCGGCGCCCACCCACGCACCGTTCGCGCCGGCGCTGATCAGGCTCGGATACCCGTAGGTTCCGCTGAGAAACAGCCAGGCGACACCTACACCGACGGCAAGGGGCGCCAGCCAGACCACGCCCGACGCCCACAGACGCGACCCGAACCTCACGGGGTCGCCCCCGAGGTCAGGGTGCGGTACGCCGACTCAGCACGACGCGTCAGATCGCGTCCTTCGCCATGATCGAGGAATGCATCCACAGTGCCTTCAAAGGCGATCGATCCACGGTGGATCACGACGACATGATCGAAAAGCTCGTCCAGGTCGTCCACCTGGTGCGTCGAGACCACGACGGGGCGAGTTCCTTCGAGGCCGGTGATGACCTCCCGAAAGCGCGCTCGCTGCGCTGGGTCGAGGCCGACGGTCGGCTCGTCGAGCAGCAGAACCCGCGGATCGAACACGAGCACCTCGGCGAGCCCGACACGCCGCAACTGTCCACCGGACAGGGTGGAAGCCTTCGCATCATGTCTGTCGGCGAGCCCGACGTCGTCCAGGGCCGTCGCCGCCGTCTCCCACGCCGCCTTCTTCGGCAGGCCCTTTAGCCATCCCGCATAGGCCACCTGTTCCCGCGCCGTGAGTCCGCTCATCGCGCGCACATCCTGCGGCATCCAACCCACTGCCGTCAGCAGCGCGCGACGTGCCTTGCGCACTGGCGCACGCCGGGATTCGGCGTATGCCGTGTCAAGGACCGTCGCGGACCCGCTCCGGGGCGTGAGCGCCCCGGAGCCGATCCCGAGCACCGTCGACTTGCCCGCACCGTTGGCGCCCAACAGGACCGTCCGCCCGGACGGCACCTTCCAGGTGAAGCTGTCGAGCACCAGCCTTCCACGTCGCCCATAACCGAACGACACGTCACGAAACTCCAGCAACAGTGCCCGCCCTCTACCAGTAGATGTCGACGTCGTTGGCGTAGAACTTGAAGTCGGTGTTCGTGTAGTTCACGAGCGTGAAGTAGAAGTTGTACGCGCCGGAGACGTTCCAGTACTTGGTTCCCCGCGTCGTGAGCGTGCAGGGGATCCCCTTCGAACCGTAGTTCGTATCAGGACCTGCGTCAGCTCGCATCACCCGGAGCGTTCCGTAGGTAGCCTTGGGCCATCCATACTTGCCGTTGTCGCCGTGGTGGCAGCCGTAGAGCTGGATCTTCGTATCGAGACTGTCGCCGTTCGGGTCGTACCACGTGCTTGACGAGATCCCGGTGAACCACCCAGAGATGTACGTGTCTCGGTGAGCGTAGGCAGCGTTCGCGACACCACCGACCCCGATGACCATAACCAGTACGAGGGACAAGCTCCCCCACACCTTCCGAAGCATCACTGCCCTTTCGTGAGACGGACGGTCTCAGGTCGAAGGAAGGCCCGAGACCCTACAGGGCGGGCTCATGCACCCGAGGGAGATCACGAATCCGCTAGTCAGCGACCCTAGGCCATGGCCCCCACCTCGACACAACCGATATCTCGGACATTTAGTATGATGCATCCAACAAACAATCTTTCACCCGCCGAGCATGGCCTTCCGTACGATAACCAGCACTGACGTGACGTTGCCGTCGGTCCCGGGATCGGGACCGACGGCAACGGTATTTGGCAACGGTGTTCTTCGGGCGGCAGACCCGCGTGGGCAGGAACCAGCCCGCGTCAGCGGGCCGCCGAGCCCTCCACGTAGTCCGTGTCCGACGGCTTGATCCAGGCGAACATCTTGCGCAGCTCGCGCCCGGTCTCCTCGATCGGGTGCTCCTCGCCCTTGGCGCGGAGCTCCTTGAACTCCGGCGCGCCGGCGTCCTGGTCGGCGATGAACCGCTCGGCGAACTTCCCGTTCTGGATGTCGCCGAGCACCGCCTTCATGTTCTCCTTCACCTCGGGCGAGATGACCCGCGGGCCCGAGACGTAGTCGCCGTACTCGGCCGTGTCGGAGACGCTCCAGCGCTGCTTCGCGATGCCGCCCTCGACCATCAGGTCGACGATCAGCTTGAGCTCGTGCAGCACCTCGAAGTAGGCGATCTCCGGCTGGTAGCCGGCCTCGGTCAGCGTCTCGAAGCCGTACTGGACCAGCTGCGACGCGCCACCGCAGAGCACGGACTGCTCACCGAACAGGTCGGTCTCGGTCTCCTCGGTGAAGGTCGTCCTGATGCCCGCGGCACGCAGGCCGCCGATCGCCTTCGCGTAGGAGAGCGCGGTCTGCCACGCCTGACCCGACGCGTCCTGCTCGACGGCGACCAGCACCGGGACGCCCCGGCCGTCGGCGTACTCGCGGCGCACCAGGTGACCCGGGCCCTTCGGGGCGACCATGAAGACGTCGTGGCCGGCCTCGGGCTTAATGTAGCCGAAGCGGATGTTGAAGCCGTGGCCGAACACGAGGGCCGCGCCTTCCTTGAGGTTCGGGGCGATCTCGTCGGCGTACACGAGGCGCTGCACCTGGTCCGGGGCCAGGATGACGACCACGTCGGCGTCACGCACGGCGTCGGCCACGCCCGCCACCTTGAGGCCCTGGTCCTCGGCCTTGGCCCGGGAGGCGGAACCCTCGCGCAGGCCCACGGTGACGTCCACACCGGAGTCGCGCAGGTTCAGCGAGTGCGCGTGACCCTGGCTGCCGTAGCCGATCACCGCCACCTTCTTCTGCTGGATGACCGACAGGTCGGCGTCGTCGTCGTAGAACAGCTCAGCCACGGTTCTTGCTCCTTGATCGATGTGGATTGGATCGACGTTACGTGAGTTCTTCGCAGCGTAAGCCCGCCGCTCCGCTACGGGAGCGGCGGTCTCATGCCGACCGCACCACGCGCTCCAGCGCGCGGTCGGTGATGGATCGCGGGCCCCGGCCGATGGCGAGGGTTCCGGACTTGACGATCTCGCGGACCCCGAACGGGTCCAGCGCCGTGAGCAGGGCGTTCAGCTTGGCGTCCGTGCCGGTCGCCTCGATCACCACGGCGTCGGGGGTCACGTCGACGACGTGTGCCCGGAACAGCTCGACCACCTCGAGCACGCCGGACCGCGCGGCGGCGTCGGCCCGCACCTTGACGAGCAGCAGCTCGCGCTGGACGGACGACTCCGGGTCGAGCTCCACGATCTTGATGACATGCACCAGCTTGTTGAGCTGCTTCGTCACCTGCTCCAGGGGATGGTCCTCCACGTCCACCACGACGGTGATGCGGGAGATCTCCTCGTGCTCCGTGGGTCCGACGGCGAGGGAGTGGATGTTGAACGCGCGGCGGGCGAACAGGCCGGCGACGCGCGTCAGCACGCCGGGCTTGTTCTCCACCAGGACGGAAAGGGTGTGACGGCTCATGATTCTTCTTCCTCGTCCTCGCTCAGTCTTCGCGTTCCCACGCCGGCGAGATGCCGCGCGCGTACTGGATGTCGTCGTTGCTCACGCCGGCGGCGACCATGGGCCACACCATCGCGTCACGCGAGACGGTGAAGTCCACGACCACGGGCCGGTCGTCGATCTCGCGGGCCCGCTTGATCGCGGTGTCGACCTCGGACGGGCTCTCCACGCGGATGCCCTCGCAGCCGTACGCCTCCGCCAGCTTGACGAAGTCGGGCACGCGCGCCGTGCCGTGACCCGTGTGCAGGTCCGTGTTGGAGTACCGCTCGTTGTAGAAGAGCGTCTGCCACTGCCGCACCATGCCGAGCGACGAGTTGTTGATCACGGCCACCTTGATCGGGATGTCGTTGATCGTGCAGGTCGCGAGCTCCTGGTTGGTCATCTGGAAGCAGCCGTCGCCGTCGATGGCCCACACCTCGGCATCCGGCTGGCCGACCTTCGCGCCCATCGCGGCCGGCACCGAGTAGCCCATCGTGCCGAGGCCGCCGGAGTTGATCCACGTGCGCGGCTTCTCGTACCTGATGAACTGCGCCGCCCACATCTGGTGCTGGCCCACGCCGCCCGCGTAGATCGCATCGGGCCCGGCCAGCTCGCCGAGCCGCTGGATGACGTGCTGCGGGGCGAGGTGGCCGTCGGCGGTCTCCGTGAAGCCGAGCGGGTACGTCTCGCGCCACCCGTCGACCTGTCGCCACCAGCCCTCGAGGTCAGGCTTGCCGACCGACTCGTGCTCCTTGGCGAGCTCCGGCAGGAGGTCACCGATCACCTCGCGCAGGTCTCCGACGATCGGCACGTCGACCGCGCGGTTCTTGCCGATCTCCGCGGGGTCGATGTCGGCGTGGATGATGGCGGCACGCGGCGCGAACGAGGCCAGCTTGCCCGTGACGCGGTCGTCGAACCGGGCACCGAGCGCGAAGATCAGGTCGGCCTTCTGCAGCGCCGACACGGCCGGCACGGTGCCGTGCATGCCGGGCATGCCGAGGTTCTGCGGGTGCGAGTCGGGCACCGCGCCCCGCGCCATGAGCGTGGTCACCACGGGCGCGCCGGACAGGTCCACCAGCTTGCGCAGCAGTTCGGAGGCGCCCGCGCGGACCACGCCGCCGCCCACGTACAGCACCGGCCGCCGGGCGGTGGCCAGCAGCTTCGCCGCCTCGCGGATCTGCTTGGCGTGCGGCTTGGTCACCGGGTGGTAGCCGGGCAGCTGGAGATCCTGCGGCCAGGAGAAGGTGGTGTTCGCCTGCATGGCGGACTTGGCGATGTCGATCAGCACCGGCCCGGGCCGACCGGTCGAGGCGATGTGGAACGCCTCCGCGACGGTGCGCGGGATGTCGATCGGATCGGTGACGAGGAACGAGTGCTTGGTGATGGGCATCGTGATGCCCACGATGTCCGCCTCCTGGAACGCGTCGGTCCCGATCGCCCCCGCGGCCACCTGCCCGGTGATCGCGACCATCGGGATCGAGTCCATGTGCGCGTCGGCGAGCGGGGTGACCAGGTTCGTCGCCCCCGGGCCCGACGTCGCCATCGTCACCCCGACCTTGCCCGTCGCGTGGGCGTAGCCCGACGCCGCGTGCCCGCCGCCCTGCTCGTGCCGCACGAGGATGTGCCGGAGCCGCTCGCTGTCCATGAGCGGGTCGTAGGCCGGAAGGATCGCGCCACCCGGGATCCCGAAGACGACCTCGGCACCGACCTCCTCGAGGGACCGGACGATCGACTTCGCCCCGGTCACCTCCTCGGTGGTGACAGCCTTGGCGCGAAGGTCCGCGCGTACCTGCTCACGCGCCTCGGCGCGCGCCGCGAGCTGGGCCGGTGTCGGTGTGGCGGTCATTTCGGTCTCCTACCATCGCACCCTGCGGGGGATGCCTGCGGATGTTTCGGACAACAAGAAACCCCTCGGTCGTCCGTGGACGACAGGCGAGGGGCGAGCGCACTGACGAAGCCTGCGAGTGGCCTCAGTCGGCGCGCTCAGGAATAAGTACTACAAGGTTCGTCTGCACGTGACGCACGTTACGCCGAAATGAAGCGCGTGTCACCTGCCGGGCCGAAGATCCCACCATCCGAGATGTGCGGCGGCGGGCGTGGAACGTCCGACGACGGGCGACGCCGGGCGCGCGACGACACCCGGCCAGGTCAGCGGAGTTCGCGGCGCCGGAACACGAGCAGGCCGAGCGTCGTCACGGTCGCCACGACACCGAGCAGGAACAGCCCGCTCAGCCACCAGGGCCCCACCGGACCCGCCTCCCCGGCCACCGGCCCGGCGATCCACACCCGGGCGTGCGCCAGCGGCGACCAGCGATCGCCGCCCAGCGCCGCCAGGCCTGCCTCGAGCCCGAACAGCGCTCCGGGCACCACCAGGATCGCCGCCCACCAGCGCCCGAGCGTCGCACCCACGGCGGCCCCGGCCACCGCCGCGCACGACGCGAGCGCCAGGAGCCGCGCCCCGGACCAGGCAAGTCCCGGGACGAGCCCGGCCGCGTCCGCCGTCGTCCCTGGACCGTCCGGCGGGCCGGCGACGGCGTCGATGCCCCACAGGCCGGCCGCGAGGAGCGCGAACGCGGCGGCGATGCCGGGGAGCACGGCCAGTCCGGCCGCGGCGGCCTTCATCCCGTACACGTGGGTGCGGCGAGGTTCGACCGTGAGCAGCGCGCGCGTCCCGCCGGCCGGCCCGGCGACGAGGAGGGCTCCGGCCACGCACGCGAAGAGGACAGGGACGAGGGCGTAGCCGGCGACGTCGCCGTCCGCGACGGCCTCAGCGAGCGTGCCGCCGTCGTCGGTGAACGCGGCCAGGGCCACCACCGTGACGACGTACACGAGCAGGCCCGCGGCCACCCACCAGGCGACGGGACGGGCGGCGAACCGCTGCAGTTCCTTGAACAGCAGGCGCATCTACGTGTTGCCCTCCCTGTTGTCGTTCTTCCCGGGGCTGCTCTTCTCGGGGCTGCTCTTCGCGGGGTTGCTCTTCTCGGGGTCGGGGGTTGCGTCGGGATCGGGGTCCGCGGTCGCCCCGTCCGCGGTCGCCCGGCCGATGGTCTGGCCGCCGACGGTCTCCGCGGCGCGTTCGCCGAGCAGCGCCTTCGCCGTGCCGCCGCGAGTGCGCTGCCGCTTCGTCCGTCGTTCCTCGGACCTGGCCTGCCGCGCGGCCTCCTTCTCGGCTGCCGCCTGTTCGCGTGCGGCGACGCGGGCGTCGTACGCGACCTTCTTCTCGGCGACCTTGGCCTCGAACGCGGCGCGGCGCTGCTCGCGCCGCGAGGGTTGATCGACTTCTGGCGTGGCGTCCGGCGACGGCTCCGCCTCCTTGCGAGCGGCGCGCTGCTCGGCGCGGCTCGGCCTGGCGGTCTCGGGTTCCGGCTCCGGCTCCGGCTCGAGCCGTCGCACGAGTGACTCCAGCGACTCCCGGCGCGTGGTCATCTCCGTGACGTACAGCTTCTTGCGCGCGAGGGCCTTGGTCACGTCGGCGGGCTCGTCGACGCCGTCGACCACGACCGTGTCGCCGTCGCGGCGGGCCCGGAACCTCGCGGCGTTCAGCTCGGTGACGGCGCGATCACCGTCGTCCACCCGCAGCCGCACCGCTGTCGCGAGGTCGCCGATGACGTCGGTGGCGGGCCCGTGGCCGACGACGCGGCCGCCGGCCAGGACGGTGACCGTGTCGGCGAGCTGCTGGGCCTCGACGAGGACGTCGGTGGTCAGGAGGACCGCCACGCCGCGGCCGGCGATCTTGCGCAGGAGGGTGCGCACCTCGCGGGCGCCGGTGGGGTCGAGGCCGCGGGTCGGGTCGTCGACGACCAGCAGGTCGGGGCCGGGCAGGAGGGCGGCGGCGAGCGCGAGCCGGCGCCGGGCGCCCGGCGCGTACGAGCCGACGGGGTCCAGGGCGGCGTCGGCGAGTCCGGCTCGTTCGAGGGCGAGGTCGACCTGCGCCTTGCTCGTGGCCGCCGGGTGCATCAGCAGGTTGCGGCGGCCGGTCAGCCGGTCGAGGAACCCGGGTTCGCCGACGACGGCGCCGACGCGCCCGGTCAGTTCGCGGCCGACGTCGGGCACCGCCACGCCCAGCAGTCGCGCCGCCCCCGCGTCCGGGCGGGCGTGCCCGAGCAGGAGCCGCAGGACGGTGGACTTCCCGGCTTTCGCGGGCCCGAGCAGTACGTGTACTCCGCGGGCCGGGACGAGCAGGTCGAGCCCGTGGAGGGCGACGGTCCGGCCGCGGACGCCCGTGTACGTCTTGCGCAGGCCGAGCGTCTCGACGACGGCGGCCGCGGCGGCCTGCGAGTTATCGGCCCGGTTCACCCGGACAGGGTAGGGCATTGTTGGATACGTCCTGGTTTCCTCGGCGGTTACCAGAACCCCGCGCCGACGATCGACGTGTCCGGCGGGTCGACGCCGAGTCTGTCGCGGAGCACGGTGAGGTCGTAGGTGCGCTCCATCGCCAGGTGGCTCAGCGCGTACCGGGACAGGCGCGGCTCCGCGCCGGTCAGCGCCGCGACCCGTTCGGCGGCCGTCGCGGCGCGCAGCGCAACCCGCTCCGGCACGGGGACGACGCGCACGTGCCGGCCGCGCGCGAGCATCAGCAGTTCCAGGGTCTGGCGCAGCACCACCGGTGCGGCGTCGGCGACGTTGGCGACCAGCGGCAGGCCGGCGGCGATCTCGGGCGACAGGTCCGCCGACAGTGCCGCGCGCACGGCCGCGGCGAGCGTGGCGACGTGCGTGAGGTGGTGCAGCGTCGCGCCACCGCCCGGCAGCGGTAGCCAGCGGCCCGAGATCAGCGCCGCTTCCAGCCGGGGCAGCAGGGTGGTGTCCCCCGGCCCGTACACCGCGTGCGGGCGCAGGACGACGACGGGGCCGCGATCCGGCTCGGCCGCGTCGAGGGCGAGCCAGTGCTCCGCCGCGGCCTTCGTGGCTCCGTAGGCGTTGAGATAGCTGAAGGGCCGGACGCCCCGGTCCGCCGTCGGCCCCTCGTCCTCACGGATGCGGACGCTCGGTGTGGCGGGGTCGTACACGCTGCCGGACGAGATGTGCACGAACCGCGCCTTGCCGAACGTCGTGCGCACGGCGCGCGTCCCCTCGACGTTCACCACCCAGGCCGCGGCCCGCGACCCGCCGTCGCCCACGGCGGCGGCGCAGTGCACGACGGCGTCGACGTCGCCGGGGTGCGCCCGCCCTCCGAGCGGCCCGTCACGCAGGTCCCAAAGCAGGTGGCGGGCGCCTTCGGGAAGGCCGGCGGGCGTGCGGCGCGAGCATGCGAGGACCTGGTGCCCACGCGCGGCCAGGTCGCGCACCACGGCACCTCCGACGAACCCGGACGCCCCGGTCACCGCCACCCGCATGCGCTCCCCCACGTGCCTCGATCGCAGATCTGACAAACCGAACCGTACCGCTCACATGTGTACGGAATTCCTCACGAGCCGTCCTGCCGCGGCGGCGAGGGCGGCCCGGTCCGGCTTGCGGGACCGGCCGGCCAGAGGTACATGGGGCGCCTCGACGACCAGGTCGGGCAGGGCGCCGTGGTCCAGGATCCCGGGCAGCCGCGGCTCGACGGCACGGACGAGCGGGGTGTTCTCCGTGAGCGTCACGGAGTGGGGCGCGTTGTCGGCGGGGCTCCTCTCCACGGGCCTCGCCGTGCCCGACGACGGCGGCCGGCGGGCTTCCCGCGTGCCGGCGGGTGCGTCGCGATCGGCGGGCAGCGCGTGGTCACGGTCGGCGACGGCCGTGTGGTCGCGATCGGCGACGAGGACGAGAGCTACGCGCTCGTCGCCGTCGTCCATCGGGACGCCGACCATCAGCGCCTCGCCCACGCCCGGCAACGCCCGGATGCGCGGCTCGAACAGGCCGGGGTAGATGTTCACCGTGCCGCGGATGATCATGTCGCGGGTGCGGCCGACCAGGGTGAGGCGGCCCGCCTCGTCGACCCTGGCGAGGTCGCCGGTGCGATGTTCGACGGCGGGTGGCTCACCCGCGTCGAGGTCGGCGAGGTAGCCGGCCATGAGGGACGGGCCCGAGATCACGAGCTCGCCGACGCCGTCGTCGTCCGGGCCGTCGATGCGGGCCGTCACGCCGCGGAGCGGGGTACCTATGAGGTCTCCGGCGGGTGGTGGGACGGTGACGGCCTCGCCCGACGTGGCCCGATCCGTTGCGACGCGACCGGCGGCCTTGTCCGCGCCATCGACGACGGCCGCCGGCAGCATCTCGGTCGCGCCGTACACACAGACCCACCGTGTCCCGGGCAGGATTCGACCGGCTCGCTCCATCAACGCGGGAGTCACGGGCGCGGCCCCGACGGCCATCACCCGCGGCCCGCGTGCAGAGGCCATGGCCTCACCAACGGCGTGCGGGTGCGCGTGGACCACCCGCGGTCCGTGCGCGAGGGCCATGGACCCGCGGGACACTCCGGAAGCCTTCGACAATCGGCGGGCACGACCGGCGACGGGACCGGCGGCGGAACTGGCGACACTGCGTTCCTCCTCGACCACGTCGAGGAACGCCGTGACGTCCGCCGGGACCGCGAACGAGGAATCCGCGCCGGACAGCCCTCGGGCGAATGCTGCGGGGTCGGCGGCGGGCGTACGCGCCGGGATCTCCCATGTGCCACCGGCCAGAAGCGCGGGCAGGCCGAGGAACATCTGGTCGGTATGCGCACGCCGCCCGGGCTGCAGGTCTCCCACCTGGGCAAACAGGCTGAGCATGCCGCCCAGGGAGGCAGTGGTGTGCACGACGGCCCGCGGGTCCGACGTCGTTCCCGACGTGAAGACGACGAGCGCCTCGCGGCCCCCGGCGACGTCGCCGTCCCTGGCCACATCGCGGTCCGCCGCGACGGAGCGACCTGCTGCCACGTCGCGGCCCGCCGCCATCTCCTGCTCCCCGAGGCCGCCCGCGCTGCTGGCCGTGGAGCCCTGGCGCGTGGCCGGTCCGGCAGCCAGCCGCGCTACCCGCCGCGCTCCCAGCGGGACTCCCGGGAGCCATGCCCCCGAGTAGAGGTGTCGCACCGGGAGGCGAGCGTAGTCCGGCAGGAGGAGTCCCCGTGCTCGTGCCACTCGAGCGAGCGGGCCCGACGACGCCACGTACAGCAGCGCCTCCGTGGCAGCCCAGCTCGGGTCGGCCGCGGCAAGGCGAGCTTCGAAAAGCTCCGGCGTCGAACCCGGGTCGACGAACACGATGGAGCCGCCCGCGTGGATCACCGCCAGGCAGAGAATGACGCCCTCGGGACGCGGCCGGATGCTGAACAGCACGCGCTCGCCCGGCCGCATCCCGGCAGCCCGCAGGCCTGCGGCGGTGCGCTCGACACGTTCCGCGAGCGCCGCGAACGTGACCTCCTCGCGGACGCGGGACCCGCGTCGGGCACCGCGGGCTCCCGGGTAGGTGTCACCGAACCAGCGCAGCGCGACTCCGTCGCGGTCGACGGTGCCGTCGTCGGCGCCGACGGACGCCAGCAGGTCGTCGACGAACGTCTGCCCATCTGTCATGGGAACCGAACGTATCCGAGCACGATGCGCGTGTCACCGATGGTCCGGCGCCTTGCAGAGGGCGGATCGTGTCAGCGTGTCCATCTAACGTCTCCTTCGGATGGTGATCGTGTGGGTGTCGTGGCCTCGTTCTCAATGAGAGCACGGTTGGCGCCGATGAGGCACGTTATCCACAGATTCAACTTTCTGATGGCGGCTGCGCTCTATGAAGCATAGGATCGAACACAACAGCGAGGAGACTGAAGCCGGGAGGGGGGTGCGGGTCATGGCTGGTTCGGTATTCGACGAGGGCACCGGACGGGTGCCGGGCATCGGCGCGCTTCCTGGACAGGCCGGGCGGGCTGGTCACCTGGACGGGATCGGCACGGAACCGGCCGCGAGCCAGTTCGACGACGTGGAGGTGGTGGACGGGTTCGGTATGCCGGTGTTGCCTCCGGACCACACGGAGGATG
>NZ_BAAGRL010000014.1:0-2863 GCF_054782975.1 Myceligenerans halotolerans | reverse complement strand
ATATGCCTCTATTTAGTCTAATCTTCTTTATTACTACAATGTGTAATATGGGTGTACCTCTATCACTAAATTGGACAGGAGAAGTAATGTCACTAGCAGGAACATTCCAACAATCACCAATTATTGGTCTACTAGCATCATCAAGTATTGTACTATCAGCATGTTACAGTATTTTCCTGTTTAATCGACTAGCATTTGGTTCATTCTCAAAGTATCTAACATACCCTAAGGATATGTCACGACGAGAATTTATGCTTCTAGCTCCTATGCTTATTGTAGCTGTAGTACTAGGTATTATGCCAAATATTCTACTAACAGATCTACATGTATCAGTAACACAACTACTATATTGTATTTAATATAACATAATTAATATTTACTCCCCTTTAAAGTATATAATTAATAAAAGTATGTGAGGTAGTATCATAATTGGCAATGAACCTCTTTGTCAAGGAGGGTTAAGGCGGTTCGAACCCGCTCTACCTCGTAATAATATGCGAATCTTACGAAAGTAATAGGTAAGAAGATTTCTAATAATCTGCATATCGAATTATTAATATACAAATGTAATATTTGTGCCTTAGATTAAATAAAATATTAATCTTCAATTAAAGACTTTAATCAAAATATATAACGTATTGTCGGTATTTATTAATCACCAGATGACACTATCACTGGTACTATTTCTAATTGGAATTCTAGGATTTATTATGAATCGAAAGAATATTATTCTTATGATTATTTCTATTGAAATTATGCTTCTAGCGGTGACACTACTAGTACTAGTAAGTTCATATAATTTCGATGATATTATGGGACAAACATATTCTATTTATATTATTACTATTGCTGGTGCTGAATCTGCTATTGGTCTTGGTATTCTAGTAGCTTATTATCGACTACGAGGTAATATTTCACTTCGAACATAATGTATCTAGCTATTCTTGCACTTCCTATGTTTGGATCAGCTGTTGCTGGTCTACGAGGACGAACTATTGGTGTTACAGGAGCTCACATCATTACAACAGGATGTCTAATGACATCAGCAGCTCTATCTATTGTAGCTTTCTATGAAGTTGGTCTATCAGGATCACCAGTATCTATTGTTATTGGATCATGGATTGATTCAGAATTTATGCTTGTACAATGGGGATTCCTATTTGATAGTCTTACTGTTTCAATGCTACTACCTGTACTTATTGTATCATCACTAGTACACCTTTACTCAATTTCTTACATGGCAGGAGATCCACATAACCAACGATTCTTTTCATATCTATCTATGTTTACTTTCTTTATGCTTGTTCTTGTAGCAGGAGATAACTACTTTATTATGTTTGTAGGTTGGGAAGGAATCGGGATCTCATCATATCTACTAATTAACTTCTGGTATACTCGAATGCAAGCAAATAAGGCAGGTATGAAGGCTCTAACAGTTAACCGAGTAGGTGATATGTTCCTATCAGTAGGATTCTTTGCAATTTTCTGGGTATTTGGTAATGTAGATTATGCTTCAGTATTTTCAGTAGCTCCTTACATTAACGAAACAGCTATTACTATTATTGGACTACTACTACTAGTTGGTGCTATGGCTAAGTCTGCTAATATTCCTCTACATACATGGCTACCGGATGCTATGGAAGGTCCTACTCCAGTATCAGCTCTAATTCACGCTGCTACTCTTGTAACAGCAGGAGTATATCTAATGCTACGATCATCACCAATTATTGAATATGGTCCTACAGTACTTGTAGTAATTACATGGGTAGGGGCTCTAACAGCATTCTTTGCAGCAACAACAGGTCTACTACAAAATGATCTAAAGCGAGTAATTGCATATAGTACATGTTCACAAATGGGATATCTATTTATGGCAGTAGGACTATCACAATATAATGTAGCACTATTTCATCTAGTAAATCACGCTTTCTTTAAGGCTCTACTATTCCTAGCTGCAGGTGCTGTAATTCATGGTATGGCAGATCAACAAGATCTACGACGACTAGGAGGTCTAGTAAATTTCCTACCATTTACATATACAGCAATTCTAATTGGATCACTATCACTAATGGCACTACCATTTATGACAGGATTCTATAGTAAGGATCTAATTCTAGAAGTAGCACTAGGACAATATGAAGTATCAGGAACAATTGCTTATTGGCTTGGTACAATTTCAGCTGTCTTTACTGCTTTCTATTCATTCCGACTAGTATCTCTAACATTCTTTACAACGCCTAATGCACCTAAGGGTGATTATCTACATGCACATGAAGCTCCAATGATTATTGTAATTCCTCTAGTAATTCTATCTATTATGTCTATTGTATTTGGTTACATTGCTAAGGATATGTTTGTTGGAGTTGGTACTGATTTCCTATCAACAGCTCTATTCCAACATCCAGATCATATTACACTAATTGAAGCTGAATTTGGTCTACCTCTACTAATGAAGCTACTACCAGCTATTGGAAGTCTATTTGGTGCAGGTCTAGCACTATATCTATATCATGTAGTACCAAGTATTACAATTAGTCTAACAAATGGACCTATTGGATATGGTGTTTATTCATTCCTAAATGCAAAGTGGTATTGGGATGCTCTATATAATGGTCTAATTATTGAATCAGGTCTACGGATTGGTCTAGTAATCTCTAAGGTTATTGACCGAGGTATTATTGAACTAACTGGACCATATGGTCTAAGTACAGTACTAACAGGAGCAGGACGATCAGTAGCAACATACGATACAGGAGTAATCACATCTTATGCTCTATATATTATGCTAGGGCTAGTATCACTAATCTTCCTAGTATTTGCACCAACTAATATGGTATTTAATGAATACGGTCTATCACTAATT
>NZ_BAAGRL010000013.1:77460-126181 GCF_054782975.1 Myceligenerans halotolerans | reverse complement strand
TCCAGAGACCTCAACCGACCCGTCCGCACACTCCTCCAGTCATGACTTTGCCGGAGCCCTGAGTTGTCGGTAGTGTCGCGATCATGAATCGGGGTGTCTTGTACGTCGTGGTGTGCGCCGCCGGAGCGACCCGCCTGGTGCCGTCTGTGTTGCTGCCGATGGCGGCAGGACGCGACTGGGATATGCATGTCCTGGCGACCGAGCGTGCTGCGAGTGTGTTCGCCGAGACAGTGGCGGAGATCGAGGCGGCGACCGAACGGCCGGTGCGGACGGACTTCCACACCACGGCGGGGTACTCGCTGCCGGATCCCGACGCTGTGCTGATTGCACCGGCGTCGTACAACACGATCACGAAGCTCGCACTCGGGATCGCGGACACGTACGTGCTCACGCGCCTGACCGAGCAGATCGGGCGGGACATCCCGATCGCCGTCGGCCCGTACATCAACGGGAAGTTCGCCAAGCACCCCACCTACGAATCGAACCTTGATCTGTTGCGCAGTTGGGGGGTGCGGATTGTCATAGGGCCCGATGAGCCGCACATGTCCGGTGTCGGCGCGGCGAAGACGTTCCCCTGGGCGGAACTCCTTGATGCCGTCGAGCCCGACACCGCCTGATGACTCACTCTGGTGATCAGCCAGGATGACCCATCCAGGCGCTGAAACGTGCGAGCGGTTCGTTTGCACGCCGATGTGCTCGCACCAGCATGCGTAGCACCTCGCGAGTAGTAGGGTGGTGCCGGGTCTGCTGGGGCGCCAGTTCGCGGGCGCGAACGAGGCTTGTGAGGGCGTGGTCGTTGCGGTTCTGCCACAGGTATGCGCGGGCGAGGTCCACGTGATGGCGTGCCGTCCGGGTCGGGGCGAATCCCTGGGGAATCTCGAGCGTTTCAGCGACCTGCAGGGCTCGCGGGCCGTCGCCGAGTTCGATAAGGACGGCGACATCGTGAAACCCGGTGTTGGTGGGGCCGAACGCGAGGTTGCGCCACAGGTGATCCGTGTTCTGGGGCAGATGTCCAGTGATGGCCCGCGCCTCGGCGATGTGAGCACCGGCTATGTCGGAGTTTCCGGCGCGTGCGGCAAGGATCGCGGAGCGCAGATGCAGGGAGCCCTTCATCCGGAGCGCGGACGGGTCCGCGCCTTGCTCGTCGAGCGCTGCGCGGGCGTGATCAATGAGGCGGAGCCCGATGTCATACCCGCCGTGCCGCAGCATCGATGATGTGCGCTCGTAGGCGGCCAGGCCACCTATGAGCGGGTTGCCCCACTGGCCGGCGACCCAGAAGATGCGGTCGGCGACGATGGTGGCCAGATCGTTGTAGCCGGTGGCGTGCATGATCGACATCGTCGGGTGGAGCAGCGTTGCCAGGGCGTCGCACAGGGTTTCGCGCTCGGTGGATTGGTCGGTTGCGTGAAGGGCCGCGGTCGTCTCCAGCAGCAGCCCGGGAACGCGGGACAGGGCCTGGATGTTGCGGTCTTTCTGTCGTAGACGCGTGACCTCGATCGCGTCGGCCAGGAGCATCTCCGGGCTTCGAGGCGGGATCTCCAGGTCGGGCGGCAGGTCCCAGTAGTTCAGTGCCTGTCGCAGCGCGGGGACCCGATCGTGGATCTGGTCGCGGCGGGGGCCGTCGACGTCGTACGGCTGTCCGTTCAGCGTGGTCACATCGACGCTCAGAGGCTTGGCCACGGCCGCGATCAGTACCGGCGTGGCGTCCCTCGTGCCGGTTTCGACCTTCCGCAGCAGCGACAGACTGACTGCCGCTGCCTGCGCGAGCGCGGTCTGCGTCATGCCGCGCTGGACGCGGTAGTGCGCGATCCGGCGACCGATCGATTCCTCGTCGTCCATGGGCCTCCACCGCTCTCGTCGGGACTGTTGCCCTTGTGAGTCTTGCCCACCGTATCGGGAACGGGTGACACAAGAACGTGTCACTCGGCTCCCTGCGGTGCGGCGAATGTTGAACGTGCCAGCCCGGTACCTACCGGTCCGAGATCGAACCGACGGTCTACGACGCCGTCGACGAGAAGGGGGCATGTGATGGCACGGAACGAGGCAGCACCCGTCAACGAGCGGGCGCCTGATCAGCTCGACCCGGCGATGGGCGTCCTGCGCGGAGCGCTGGACCGGATCGGTGCCGATCGCATCGCCCTGGCCACGGTCGCGCGGAGTTGGGTGTGCGTCCAGCCGGTCCGGCTGGACGACGGCGAGCAGATCGCCCGCATGCTCGGCTGCACGAACCCCCTGGACCACCGGCTGCTCGTGCCCGGGCACACGCTCTGGACCGGGACCAGCGAGGGCCTGGAGCTCCAGGTCCGTTCCGCACTCCGCGGCCCGACCCGGGCGGCATGGTGAACACGGCCGCGCCGGCCGCCGTCGGCTACGTCTCCGCGCCCGACGACGAAGCCCTGTGCCAGCAACGCGAGGCGGTCACCAAGCATGCGCGGGCCGAGGGGTTCGCACTCGCGCAGATCGTGACCGACAGATTCAACGGCTTCACGATCAGCCAAGTGCTCGACGCCGCGCGCGTGCACGACGCCCGGCTCGTGATCGTCCCGGCCGACACGACACTCGCGACTGCCCGAGCCCGGATCGCACACGAACTCGAACATTCCGGTGCCGCCTGCGCCGTCATCGACGACTCCACGACGAGCGCCGTGGAACCCAGAACCATGACGACAACGACGCCACGCCTGACCGACACCCTCCGGCGCCGCACACCCCGACACGCAGCAAGGAAAGAAGCGCAATGACCAGCACCAAGACCATCGCCACGGCAACAGCAACGGCAACGACCGACGGACCGAGCGCGGAGGCCTGCGCCATTGCTGACGACGCCGCGACCGACGCGCAGATGATGCTCGCGCTCGACCTTGACGGCACCCTCGTGCGCGAGGGCACCATCGATGTGCCGCCCGTGACCGCCGACGCGGCGCAGGACGTCGTCGCCGCGGGCCACCACATCGTGTTGAGCACGGGCAGGTCGCTTGTCGGGGCGCTTCCGGTCGCGGCGAGCCTCGGGCTGACGTCAGGCTGGCTGGTGACGTCGAACGGCGCGGTGATCGCGCGCCTGGTTCCGAACGCGCCGGGCGGGTACGAGATCGTCGACGCGTTCACCTTCGACGTCGGACCGGTGGTCAAGCTGGCGCGGGAGCTCATGGCCGAGGTGGAGATCGCGGTGGAGGAGGTGGGCTACGGGTACCTCGTGACCCGTGAGTTCGAGCGCGGGGCGCTGTCCGGGCGCCAGACCGTTGTCACGGATGACGCCCTCCCCATCGCCACGACCCGGCTCGTGCTGCGCGCCCCCGGAGTGGTCGAGACCCTCTTGCGGCCCGTACGAGCGCTCAATGTGACTGCCACGCCAGCGTCGTCGTCGTGGGTCGATGTGACGCCGCCTCTCCTGTCCAAGGCAACCGCGCTCTTCCGTGTCCGACGGCGTCTCGGCGTCGATCCGGCGAACACGCTGGCGATCGGAGACGCCCTGAACGATGTGCCGGCATTCAAGTGGGCCGCCACCGCGATCGCGATGGGCGGTTCGCCGGACGCCGTCCAGGCCGCCGCCGACGCCACGACGGGCACGCTCGCGCAGCACGGCGCGGCGACCATTCTCGAGGCCATCGCCGCAGGTAGACCTGCCATCGCCGAGCCCGTCAGGCGGAGTACCTGACCGACGGACTCATCATCTTGCGGTCGTTGCGCCCCTGCATCGGTCGCGAGCCCGCCACCCAGACCACTGGCGGGACACGGGCCGGGACCTGACCCCGCGAGTTCTAGCGGTCCCCGCAACACCCTGGATTTCAGGGGGTTGCGGGGACCGTGGTTTCTGACGAGCTCAAGGCGAGGTTCTTCGCGGCGCTGGACCAGGAGGACGGCAGTATTGCTGGGGCTGCGCGAGTGGTTGGTGTGAGTGCGAGGACGGCGTACAGGTGGGCGAGGAGAGCGGGGATCCGTGGCCGAGGGAAGCTGGGCGGGCGAGGCGTTCACCCGAGTCGGGTCGAGTTCTGCAAGCTCCGCGCGGCCGGGATGCCACGGCGCCAGGCCGCGGCCCAGGTCGGCATTCACCTGCGCACTGCCGAAGATTGGGACCGGGGCGTCAAGAAGTCGAACGGAGCGCGCACCTACCCAGACGGTCGTCGTGTCGGCTACAAGTCGGGTGTGACCACCGTCGTGGAGGGACCGTCCGTCGCGGCGGTCGAGGCCGTGCTGCACTCGCGGTTCTTGACCGTGACCGATCGTGAGCAGATCGCCGACTTGCACCGGCAGGGCGCCTCGTTGCGGGCGATCGGGCGGGCGCTGGGCAGGTCGGCGTCAACGATCAAGCGAGAGGTCGATGCTCGTTCGGTCGATGGCGTCTACCGGCCGCACGCCGCGCAGCGGGCGTGGGCGAGCAGTCGTGGGCGCGCGAAGGCGTCGAAGCTGGCCCAGGACGGACCGCTGCGTGACTTCGTCGCCGGCAAGCTGCGAGAGCGCTGGTCGCCCGAGCAGATCTGCCACGCTCTGATCCAGGAGTTTCCCAACGACGAGAGCATGCGCGTGAGCATCGAGACGGTCTACCAGGCGATCTACGTCCAGGCTCGCGGCGGGCTACGACGGGAGGTCGCAGACGCGTTGCGCACCGGGCGCACCCGCCGCAAACCGCACCGCAGCCCGGAACAGCGCACGCCCAGGTTCGTCGAGGAGATGGTGATGATCTCCGAGCGTCCCGCACAGATCGAGGATCGGGCGGTGCCCGGTCACTGGGAGGGTGACCTGATCGTCGGCACCGGCGGCAAGAGCGCGATCGTGACCCTGGTCGAGCGCACCACTCGCTACGTGATGCTCGGGCACCTGCCCGGCGGGCACACCGCCGAAGAGGTCCGCGACGTGCTCGTGCCCCTGATCGGCACATTGCCCGAGCATCTACGCGGGTCACTGACCTGGGACCAGGGCTGCGAGATGGCCGCGCACAAACAGTTCACGATCGCCACCGGCGTGCCGGTCTACTTCTGCGAACCACACTCGCCCTGGCAGCGCGGCAGCAACGAGAACACCAACGGCCTGCTGCGCCAATACTTCCCCAAGGGCACTGATCTGTCCGTCCACTCCACCGAGGACCTCGAGCACGTCGCCCAACAACTCAACGGACGACCACGCAAAACGCTCGACTGGATAACACCAGCCGAGCGCCTGCGTGATCTACTGACCACCACTTAGGTCATCAGGTGTTGCGAGGACCCCGAGAATCCGCCCCCTGGGTCCCGGCCCGTGCTGGGCACCACTTCGCGCTTGCGGGTAGCAGGAAAGCGGCAGTCGGCAGGCTCGGTCACTCGTAGCTGGTCGCGGCACGCAGCCCGTCGTTGACAACCTCCCAGCCGTTCGCTGGCGGGACTCGCCGATCGTTGAGGTAGTACCCGTCAGAGTCCTCCAACCAGTTCGCGAAGGCTTCCAGGTACTCGTGCAACATCGGATTGGTCCACGGCACATCGGACGCCGACTCGATCGCCAGCGTGCGAGCGGTTCGGACGACAAGCTCACGGCCGGCGCCGACCGTTGCGGACGGGCAGCCGCCAGCAGAACACGCCTGGTCGACATCGACCTCACCGTGCTCGAACTCGTAGTGGAAGCACATGTAGTGCATCTGCTCAAAGACGTCGAGCTGCGCAGCGCTGACCCGGACCGGCCGGTCGCACCGGCGACATATGAGCTCCATGCAGGCGAGCATCGCATGTGCGATCGGGGGAATCCCTCACCTGAACAGCCCGGCGTCATATCGGGCTATTCCGCCCGCGCGGCCTATCAGGCGTGCGGGCCGACGCCGACCCAGGCGCTAAAGCGGGCCAGTGGCTCGTTCGCCTGGCGGTGGGCGCGCACGAGCATGCGGAGTACCTCGCGAGTGGTGGGGTGGTGGCGGGTCTGCTGGGGCGCGAGTTCGCGGGCCTTGTGCAGGCAGGCCAGGGCGCGGTCGTTGCGTCCCTGCCACAGGTAGGCGCGGGCGAGGTCCATGTAGTGATGGCTGGCACGGATCGCGGGGATGGCGGTCGAGAGGCGCAGCGGCTCGGCACGGTCGAGCGCGGCCGGACCGTCGCCGAGCTCGATCGCGGCGGCGACGTCGTGAATGCCGACGTTGCTGGGGCCGAAGGTGAGCTGGTGCCAGCCACCGTCGCTGTCCGTACCGACCCGGTTGGCGAGCTCTTTCGCCTCGCTCAGGTGCGTCTCGGTGGTTGCGGCGTTTCCGGCGCGGGCGGCCAGGATCGCACCGCGCAGGTGCAGGGATCCCGCCATGCGCTGGCCGTCGGACCCATCGACGTCAACATCCACGTTGGCGTGTGCGCGTTCCAGCAGATTCTGTCCGACGTCGTAGGCACCGGCGCGCAAGAGCGACGTCGTACGGGCCCAGGCCGCCAGAGCCGCCATCAGCGGGTCAGCGGACTGACCGGCGGCCCAGGTGAGGCGATCCTCCACGACGGTTGACAGGTCCTCCTGGCCCGTCTTGTACGTGACCGAGTGGGCGGCGAACAACAGGACGGTCAGGATCTCGAAGTAGCGCTCACGCCTCGTCCCGGTGGCCTCCACCGCGCTTGCGGTCGCCTCCAGCAGAAGTGCCGGCAGCCGTGCGGCGACCTGTAGGTGCTGGGCGGCCTGGCGCAGGCGAGAGATCTCGCGGGCGTCCGTTTCGAGCTGCGCCCACCTGCGTGGCGCGGTCTCCAGCACGGGAGCCACGTCCCAGTACGCCAAGGCACGGCGGAGAGGCGGCATCAGGGCGTGGATCTGATCGGGGTGGCGGCCGTCGCGGTCATACGGCTGGCCGTTGAGCGTGGTGACATCGACGTCGAGTGCCTTGGCGACCGCGGCGACCACGACCGGGGTTGCGTCCCGCGAGCCCTGTTCGAGTTTCCGGACCAGCGACACGCTGATCGACGCTCGCTGTGCGAGGGCGAGCTGGGTCATCTGGCGGACCTTGCGGTAATGCGCGACCCGGCTCCCGATCGTCTCTTCGAGATCACTCATGGCCTCGACCCTCCCTCGCCTGAGACTGCTTGGTGCGTCAGCCTACGCATCGGTACTCCCTTCACGTGCCATGTCCGGCCACAGTCTCGCGCTGACCACGCGCGTGGAGCCGGACACGTCCTCGCCGGGCTGCTCAGTCAGCAGTCCGGCCTCGCGGGCCAGGGTGGCGTCGATCCGGTAATCCAGGAGGTCGGGCCGGTCCGAGGCCACGATCTCAGCGTCGAACAGGCGCGCGGCCGTGCTGACGGCGTCAGCGAACGCGGCGTTCGCACTGGCGACATTGAATACCCCTGGCTGCCGTGACCGAGCTGCGGCGTGCAGTGCCCGTGCGGCCTGGTCGCGGTGTAGCCAGCCGCGCCAGTGCGCCGGATCGGGAACGGTGACCGTGCCCTCGTCGTGCGCCTCGGTGAGCCACTTGGTCACTCGGTCCCGCCGAATCCCGCGCGGATCCGCGCCGTACAGGGCACCGAACCGCAACACCGACGACGTGATGCCCTCCGCTCGTTCGAGGGTGTCCTCACCGGCCTTCTTCAGCTGGGCGTGAGGCGTGACCAACTGCAGCGGCGTGTCCTCGGTGCAGGTTCGGCCGGCAGCGTCGCCGTAGACCGTGCACGTGGACACGTACACCACATGCGAACCGACCGGAAGAACACCGACCAGGTCACCGAGCCGATCGAGTTCTTCGTGCTTGGCTCCGTCGAGCAGCCACACGATGACAGGCGCCTCGCTCGCAGGAAGCCGCGAGAGCAGGTCCGCCCAGGATCGCGAAGCGCCGCCGCCGTCGCGCGAGACGGCAACGGCCTCGGGAGCGAGCGGCATGAGCGCGGACCCGATGTATCCCAGACCTCCGACAACGAACACGTCACCTGCCTACCGCATCCACCGCGAAGTGGCCAGATCCAGAGCTGACACAGATGTGTGTCACTTCCGCTTTGTCCGAGAAAGCATCGTTGAGGCAGACATCTTGGGCCCTGGGCCCTGGGCCCTGGGCCGAGGAACGTTCCATCCGCACGATACGGAAGGAGCACCACCATGCACGCTGCTGTCGAGAACCGAACGACGAGGCGATCCGAAGGCGCGGTAGTCGTTGTGCTGCACGACGGCTGGTACGGCTGCGGGACAGGTTCTGGGCATAGCAACCGGCGCCTGGTCGAACTGTTGGATGCGGTCCTCGCCGTGCAGGTGGACATGGTCGTCCTTCCGGTGCGTGTGGACGCAGCCAGTCCTCACTTCGACGCGAAGTGGCACGAGGAGGTGACTGGACGGCTCGGCCGTGGCGGCAGGCGAGTCAAGGTGTACCCGCTGGAGAACGCGACGGGCGGTCGTTCGCGGTTCGGGGGCATGGCCTCGTTCGCCGAGCTGGAGGAGCATGTACCGGCCGTTCTCGACGGGATCATGTCCGCGTACGAGCGTGGGTTGCTTCTCATGCTGGACGTTCCTTTTCTCGGTGTCGCCGCGAGGATCGCGCACCATGTGGGGTGGGCGCGTCTCGTGCTGCCGCGCTCAAGCGCGACGCTGCATTGTCCGGACAACACGGCCCGGACGACATGGGAGGCGGGCTCCCTGCGTCGTGCCGCCGCACGCGGTGTACATGTGGGCGCGATCGCACCGTTCATGCGACGGCACCTGGTCGCTGATCTCGGCGTCCCGGACGCCTGCGTCATCGACCTCACCAACGGGCTGACGCCTGCCGACACCCGACTCGAAGCTGCGGGCAAAGAGCTGCTGCCCGAGGGGGTCGGTGAGGCGGGGTTCGTTCTTGCACTCGGCCGCGCCGTCGCGCACAAGGGTTTCGAGGATCTCCTGGATGCGTGGGATGTGCTCGCAGACGCCGGTGAGGGCCTTCCGCACCTCGTGGTTGCTGCAACGTCCGAACGACCAGTCACCCCCTATCAGCGACTTCTCGCCGGGAGGATTCGTGACAAGGGACTGAGCGCGTCACTCATCACTCGCTACTCCAGCGAGGCTCGGTCATTGCTGGCGCACCCCGGCGTGCGCGCCGTGGTGATTCCCTCCCGGGTCGAGCCGTTCGGGCGGATCCCGCTCGAGGCATACGCGTTGGGCGCCGGACCGGTGGTCGCGACCACTGCCGGCGGACTGGCGGACCTGGTCACCGACGGGGAGACCGGATTCACCTGCAGTCCCGGCGCGCCTGATGAGCTGGCACTGGCCCTGCGGCGGGCGCTGCGTGTCTCACCGGCTCAGCGCGCTCGGATGCGTGTCGCCACCGAGCCCGTCCTTGCGGCGCACGACTATGCGGCCAGCCTGACTCGCACCCTGAGGACTCTGATCCCCTGGTCGCTGGACACCGATGCGCCCAACCAGACTTCCGAGGTCTCAGCTGTGACGTCACACGGTCTGCGAGTGCTTCAGGTACCGGAGCAGTGCGCCTGGAACCCCTACGTTGCCGCTGGCGAGAATGCGCTCGCCGACCTCGGTGCACAACTCCTGCGGCCGGGAACCTGCATCGACTCTCCCTCACCACCGCCGCCTGTCGCGACAGTTGATGAATCTCGCGCCGACGTCGTGCACGTGCACTGGCCCGAGAAACTTGCCGAGGCCCACGGCCGTACCGCTGCGATCGAGATCCTTCGCGCGCGCAAGGCCGAGGGCGCCGTGGTCGTTCAGACGATCCACAACATCGCGGCACATGAACCGTCAGGCGACCGTGGGGCCTACCTGGCCGAGGTCGACCGACTCACTGACGGGATTCACGTCTTCTCCGCCGAGCATGAGCGAGCTGCCCGCGCGGCACGACCCGAACTACCAACCGCGGTCTTCCGCTCTCCGCATCCGTTGCTCCCTATAGGCGCGACGATGCTCCGCCGCCCAGCACCCGGCGGTTTACGCATGGGATGTTTCGGACGCCTGCGGCGCTACAAGCGAATCGAAGCCTTCGCGAGTGCCTTCCTCGAGGTGACCGATGCTCCGGCCACCCTCCTCATTGCGGGCCACCCCGACAACGCGGACACCGGCGCGGCCTTGACAGCCCTGGCCACTACGGATCCGCGGATCGAGTACCGGCCCGGCTTCGTCGTAGACGATCAGGAGTTCTGGTCCGCCCTCGGCGAGGTCGACTGGATCGCCCTGCCGTATGCGGTCCTGCACTCATCCGGCGTCCTCGTGGCGGCGCTCCAGGCTGGACGCCGAATCCTGAGCGCTCCCCCAATGGGCGGGATCGGCCTGTACACCACCGAACGGAACCCGGCCTGGTGGATCACAGCCAGCCCATTCGAGCACTGGGACGCACTGCGCCGATGGAAGGAGGAAGCTCCGCACTGCTCGGCCACCCCTGACTCACAGCGCCTGCTCCTTCCCGACTGGGGCACCGCTGCCGCGGGACAGTCCGCCTTCTACGCCCGCCTGCTCGCCGCGATGTCCACCCGACAGCGCCCACCCGCCCGCCTCGGCGCCCTCTGAACTCGGCGCCAACATGGAGGTTCACCGTGAACGCCAATACCGCGCCCGTCCACCGTCCGCTGACAGACGGGGATGTCTACGACTTCGGCACGCACGCCAATGACTTTCTCGTGCGTCGCGAGCAGGCACTGGCCACCGAGGTATTCACAGTTCGAGTCCCTGGAGAGCGAGCGGTTCCCGAACATGTCCACACCGACATGGAGCAGACCTTCGTGTTCGTCTCCGGTGTCGGTACGGCGTACCTGTCCCGGCACGGGGCGAGGCACACGTTCACCTGCCGGCCAGGCGACACCCTGTTCGTGCCCACCGGATGGCACCACACGGTGGCCGCGAACTCCTTGGAGGGCGTCGTCTACGTCTGCATCAATGCGTTCGTTCCCGATCAGGAGCGGGTCGGCGGCACGGCCATCGAACATGCCGACATCGTCGCGCCCCGATTTCCCCCGTCACGGCCTGTTGCGACAGATCAGACCGATGTTCAGGTGGCCGTGGCACGGTGCGCGGAGGCGACTTTCGCGCTCGTCGGCGACGGCCCGCGGCGTACCGCGAACTTCGACGCCTTCGACGCCACGCTCCTGCACCGTCCCGATTCCTATCGGGTGCGACAGGTCGGCCCGTTCATCTTCCCGGTTCCCGTGGTACCAGTGCCGCGCGTCTTCACCGCCGACGCCGCCGACCTCCTGCACGACGCCGCCATGGGCTTGGACGTCTTCATCGAGGGCAGCCAGTCACCGATTGCGACCAAAGAGCCAACCCAGGGCTCTGACGTCGATGTTCTCATCGCGGTCAGGACCGCAGAAGATCTCGCCCGGGCACGTGAGCTCGCACGCTGGCTCCCCGACGTCCTGGCGCACCTGGATGCTGAGGTATCCGTCGGCATCGTGCACACCGACTGGCTCGGGCTACCGGGCTTCTACTCCGCGCTGTCCGTGAATCCCGGCTCGTCGGACCGCGTGTGGTGGCACCGCGAGCCAGCCGAGAGGGCAGCCGAGGCCCGTCGCCGCATCTCGGCCGCCCTGCGCGCGCTGGATGAGCCCGGCCGAGCACGGGAGATCTTGCGCCGATCGGTGGACCTGCTCGGTCAGTCCATCGATGTCACCGACTTCCAGATCACCCCACGATGGCGGGGATACCCATGAGTCTGCTCGAACCGTACGCCGATGCGGCCTCTGGCTGGCTGGACCCCGCTATGGACCACAGTACGTCTCTACGTGAAGCGCTCTCCCGGTCGCGTCCACGATGGAGCCCCGAATGGGACCACCGCGTCGAGCGCATCCGTCAGCCCATCGTCTTCCCTCTGCTTTACGCACACCGCGCGCGGATCACGCCCATCGCGTTCCACCAGCTCATCGACGCCGCGCAAGAAGCCGCCCGCATGCACAGCCACGTCGTGCTCACCTCCGTGCCGACCGGACGCGGGGGCCCGGACCCGAGCGCGCCCTCGATCGTCGTGCGGACCGCGCAGGCGTTCACCGATGTCGGGCTGGACGTCCGGCCTGGCCCTGATCTGGCTGCAACACCACCGCAGACGCTCTTGGCACGGTTGTGCTCCAGCAGGATGACCCGTCGCAGCGTCGATCTGGCGAACATTCTGGTCGCCGCGGCAGCAGACGCCTCGGCAACAACCCATGTCCTGCTCGCCGACGGGCTCGCGGCGGGGGATCAGCTTCGCGGGTTCGACCTGCATGCTCCCCTCACTCGGCTCTGCCACCCTCGCGAACCCTTCGCGCCGCCTCCTGCCGGTGCCAAGCGGCTCCCAGCAGGCCAGGACGCACGGTGGGCAGCCGCCTTCACGCTCAACCTGACAGAAACGACATCGACCTACGACAGCGCAACTCTCAGCGCTCGGACAGGTCCGCTCTGGCACCGATTGCATCGCGAGCAGCTCACCGGTCCGCGCACCCCCGACACCGAGGCGTCAATCCGCGCTCATATCAACGGGCACGAACGCGGCGACGAGGTGACCATCCCGCTGTTCGGAGCCCCGGTAGTTGCGCCACCGAGCACAGCGCTCCTCGACTACGCGGCGGTGGCCGGCCCCATGACGCTCATCGTGGACGACCTGACACCAGCACTCGCCTACGCCGATCACTCCCCAGAGTCCCTCCGGAAGACGTACAACAGTGCGGCAGCCGCGCGAGGCGGGCGGTCGCTGTTCCTCAGCGAACTGCCCGAGCTCGCTGCCCGGCTGGAAGACGCCCTGGCAACTCTCACGCTGGGCGACCTGCACCGCGCCGTCGGGCCACGCAGCAGGCGAGTCCGGGGCCACCTGACCGGCTACGACGCCCTGCACCTGGCCGTCATGGGTCTGGCCTGTACCGCACGGCCAGGCACGACGATCGCGCTCCGGGCGGCCAACCTCGCACAACTTCGCGTCCTCAACGGCCTGAGTCCAATAACACGGACCATCACCTGCTCCGGACAGGGGGCGATCGAAGACGCCCATCTCTCTGTTCCTGCACGCTGGCTGACCGAAGGAGTCCTCGCGTGAGCAACACACCTGAACCCGATCCCATGGGGATGGCCCTTGCCGAGTCCGGCGCTGCGCCGCTGCTCGTGGAGCGGACCGACGGCCACATCAGCACCACCGACCTGCGCTGGTGGCTGGGCCTGGAGGGAAGCCACCCACCCGTGGACTTCCCCGCACTCGACTGGGCGCGCCCCGGCACCGCACTCGACATCGGCTGCTCCACCGGCCGCCACCTGACCTATCTCGGCGAGCACGACGTCGTCGCTCACGGCATCGACATCTGCGTCCCGGCCGTGGAACTCGCTCGCGCTGCCGGCGCCAGTGCCGAGGTCGCTGACGTCTACGCCTACACCCCGTCCCAGCCTGTCGATACCGTGATCGCGCTCGGCGGCGGCCTCGGAATCGCCGGCACCAAGGCGAAGGTTCCTGAGTTTCTCGACCTCCTGGCGTCCTGGCTCGCGCCCGGCGGCTCCATCATCACCTCCAGCGTCGACTGGACGGCAACCGCGGATCTACACCGACGCTGGATCGACGCAGCCAACTTGGATGATCGCCATCCCGGCGACGTTCGCGTCCGGCTGCGCTACCGCGACATCGTCGGAGACTGGTTCGACTGGACCTGGCTCGATCCCGACACCCTCGAACACAGCGCCCGCGCTTGCGGCCTCACCGTCACCCGGATGTCACGCTTCAGCCGCGCCTGGTACGCGGCAGAACTCACCCGGACGGCAGCCTAATGTCCCGGCTGCGAATCGTGACTGGCGCCGCGGGCCAGGTGGGGGAAGCCCTGGCAACCCACCTGCGCCGCCAAGCCGACCTCGTCCTGGCCGTTGACGCACAACCGGGGCCCGACATCGCCGCCGTCGATGTGACCGACCTAGCCTTTGGCACGCTACTTCGCGAACAGGTCGAGCGGCACGACGTGAACCGGGTCGAACTCTTCCACGCGGCAGCAGCGCTCGGCACCCGAGTGCCCATCGCGCGCACCGGCGTCGGGGAATTCACAGCATTGGTCGAAGCCAATCTCACGAGCGCGTTCGCCGCCCTTGCGGGGGTGGCTGACGTTCTTGAGGGATACCAGCTCACGGGCTCGGCAGTCGTCCTGTCGTCCGTGGGCGCCCATCGTGCCCACCGCTACCAACCCGCATACGACGCGGCCAAAGCTGGCACGGAGTCGCTGGTGCGGTCATTCGCACTCGAATACGGCGACCTGTTCTCGCCTCGAGCGGTCGCCGTGGGCCCGATCGCCGAGTCTTCGAGCACGGCGACCGACGGACGCTACGCGGCGGACCTTGTTGCCTTGGTGCCACGTGGTTCGTACATGAAGCTGACGGACCTGACAGCAGCACTCGACGCCTTCGCGGGCCCCGCGTTCGACGCCGCATGCGGACAGGTCCTTGTCCTCGACGGGGGCCTCAGCGTCCAGCTGCGCCCCGCCGTCAACGAACGTCCACCCGACTGATCGACTCCCCGAAGAATCGAGCCATGTGACGAGGACGACTACAGGGACGGCCGCAGTCGCGCGAAGATCGCCTGGAGTGCACGGCATCGCATCGCCGCGTACCCCTGGACGTGAAGAGGGTCGGGACCTCACTTGAGGTCCCGACCTTTTCACGTGTCCTTGACGGTTTAGCCAGTGACGCTGGCGGGCTTGCGACCTGTCGCCACGAGGCGGCTGGCCGCCTCCCAGTCGATCCCGGTGCGGCCTGCGATGTGGGTCACGGATGCCAGGAGTGCGATTCGGGCGTCTCGAACCTCGGCGTCCTCATCCATCACGAGAACCTCTTCGAGGAAGGTGTCCAGCACGCCGAGCGTCTCGCTGGACGCCGAGATGAGCTGAGGCAGCGTGATGCTCCGGCTGTCGAGCGTCCCTTGGAGCGCCTTGACGGCGGTGGCGAGCTGCTGCTCGACCGCGGCCGTCAGCAGCGCCGGATTGCCGTCGGGATCGGCGTCCTTGATCAGCCGGCGGATGCGCTGCACTGCTTCGACGAGCGACGCGAACCGGTCCTCGCCGGCAAGGTGCTCGATGTCCGCCAGGGTGGCGTCGGCGCGCCGCGGCTCGTTGGCGAGAGGGAGGACTGCAGCAACCGCGTCAGGGGAGCTCTCCGTGTCGAGGAGGGACTGCTCGAACCGTGCTCGCACGAACGCTTCGGTCGCGGTCAGAGCGGACTCAGAGACCGCCACGCCTTGGTCGTCGATGGTCGTTGCCGCGATCTGGAAGATGCCGCCGGTCGTGACTGCGTCGAACAGCGAGTGTGCGCGGATTGTCGCCAGGAGGCCGAGTGCGGCTCGCCGCAGGGCGAACGGATCCGAGCTTCCGGTGGGGTTGGCGCCGACCGCGAACAGGCCGACGAGCAGGTCCGCGCGGTCGGCGATCGCGAGGATCGCGCCAGCGGTGCTGCTCGCAACCGCGTCGTCGGACGTGCGGGGGCGTTCCATGTCGGCCAGCGCGTCGGCCACGGCCGGGCCCTCACCCGCGTTCGTGGCGTAGTAGCGGGCCATGGTGCCTGCCAGGGACGTCATCTCGATCACCATCTGTGAGCCGAGGTCGAACTTAGCCAGGTCCGCCGCCCGGTGCAGGGTGGTTCGCTCGGCGTCGTCGAGCCCGAGCCGTTCCCCGAGCGCCTTGGCGACAACCGCGATCCTTCCGGCGCGGTCTGCCATCGAGCCGAGGGTCTCCTCGAAAGCCAGCTTGGCCAGGCCGTCCTTCATCGTCTGCAGGGGTACCTTCTGGTCGGCTTCCCAGAAGAACAACGCATCCTCGAAACGCGCCCGGACCACGGCCTCGTTGCCTCGGGTGACCGTGGCCACGTCGCACGCACCGTTGGCGAACGTCAGGAAGTGAGGCAGGAGGCCGTCGGTGGTCCGCAGCGGCAGGTACCGCTGGTGCTTTCGCATCACGGAGGTGAGAATCTCCGGAGGAAGGTCCAGGTAGCGCTCGTCGAATGCCCCCAGGATCGGCACGGGCGACTCGACGAGGTTGACGATCTCCGCCACGACGGAGGCGTCTGCTTCGAGATCCACCCGCCCGGACACCTTCGCCGCATGCTCCTGGGCCGCGTCGAGAATTGTCGACCTGCGCGCCTGGGCATCAGCGACGATGTCGTGCTCACGAAGGAACTCCAGGTAGCCGTCGGCTGAGGGCACCTGGACCACTGGTTCGGCCGCTACCCGCTGAACGCGCGTCGTCGTGCCGCTGGTCAACTCCGACGCGGTGACCGGGATCGCGGTGCCGCCGAGCATGGCGAGCAGCCAACGCACCGGGCGGGCGTACGACAGAGCCGGGTCGTTCCACCGCATGTTGCGCTCAGCACGCAGATCGACCACGACCTGCGCGAGCAGGGACGAGAGCACCTCGGGCGCGGGACGCCCCTCGACGTTGCGCACGACAGCGACATACTCACTCCCGTCCTGCTCGATCCGGTCCAGCTGCGCGGGGTCGATACCGTGCTTTGCCGCGAATCCCGTCGCGGCACGCGTCGGGGCACCGGAGTCGTCAAAGGCCGCGGAGGTCCGCGGGCCGCGGATCGTCTCCACGGAGTCCGCTTCGCGGGGCGCGACATCCTCGACGAGCATCACCAGGCGACGAGGGGTTGCGTAAGCGTGCACCTGTCCGTGGCTCAGCTTCGTCGACGCGAGTCGTTCCGAGATCGTCGACTCCAACCAGTCCCTGGCCCGCGTGACCTCTGCCGCGGGCAGTTCCTCGACCCCGATCTCGAACAGCAGCCGAGCCGGCCCGGTCACGTCCGGCATGGCCAGCGGCGCCGGCGGCGCCTTTGGGGTAGCGGTTCCGAGAGGGAACCCGAGTTCGCTGCGGCGAGCGACAAACAGTTCGGCCACGCCCTTGGACAGATTGCGCATCAGCGCGAACGCGCGTGCCCGTTCCGCCGTCGAGACGGCCCCCCGCGCGTCGAGCACGTTGAATGCGTGCGAGCACTTGAGCACGTTGTAGTACGCGGGCATCGCCAAGCCCGCGTCAAGCATCTTCTGCGCCTCTTCGGCGTGCAGGTCGTACAGCCGCTGGGTAGTGACGATGTCCGCCTCGTCGAGGTAGTAGCGGCTCATCTCGTACTCGCTCTGGCCGAACGCCTCGCCGTAAGTGATCCCGGGCGCGTAGTCGATGTCCGCGAAGTGGGACACCCCTTGCAGCGCCATCACGATCCGCTCGATGCCGTAGGTGATCTCCACGGAGACCGGGTCGAGCTTGAGCGTGCCCGCCTGCTGGAAGTACGTGAACTGGGTGATCTCCAGGCCGTCGAGCCAGACCTCCCAGCCCAGACCCCACGCACCGAGCGCGGGAGAGGCCCAGTTGTCCTCGACGAACCGGATGTCGTGTGCCGCAAGATCGACCCCGATGGCCTCCAGGGACGCGAGGTACACCTCCTGCGGGTCGCCCGGGTCCGGCTTCAGGATCACCTGGAACTGGGTGTGCGTCTGCAACCGGTTCGGATTCTGCCCGTAGCGGCTGTCGTCCGGCCGGACACTCGGCTCGACGTACGCCACTCGCCACGGCTCCGGCCCCAGGACCCGCAGCGTGGTCGCCGGGTTGGCCGTACCCGCACCGACCTCCGTGTTGAAAGGTTGCACGATCATCGCGCCGCGCTCGGTCCAGTAGGCAGTCAAACGCAGCAGTACGTCCTGAAGGCTCAGCATCGGTTTCCGTCGTCAATCGGTCGAAAGTGGGTGCGCACTCCCACTGTCATGCAAAGTGCGCACAGGATGCACAGTTTGGGGTCCTCGTCTGCGCAAACAGTATGGGAGGCGACCATGGCTGTCAATTCAGTTGTGGTATGTTCTAAGCAGTTATATAGCTTTGCGACTTCATCGTTGTGAATAGTGATTTGATGGTAGATCACCCATTCGGTCCTGAGAATTATCGAGCAAATCTATTCATTGCGTAAACGGGGCCTCCTGGGCAAGGTGATGCGCGGTCTCTCGGCATCCGGGACCCGCCTGCCGCGGAGCGGTACCGAGCCGCTGGCAAGGTTCTCCGGCTGGGTCGGGACTGCCCGACTGGCCAGAAGTAAACGACCGTCTACGTGCGGCATGGCGGGAGCCCTCCCTGGGCGTCCGGCGTACAAACGCAGGGATCCGACCCAGTGTAAGGAGCCCGAATGCCGTACCGACGAGCAATCATGAGCGTACCGGCGGTGCTTGCACTGACGCTGGCGACTGCCGCCTGCGCAGGGGGCAGTCCCGGCGATGCCTCCGGACCCGCTCCTTCGAGCCCCGGTCCCACTGCGTTCGCAGCCGCGCCGTCGTCCGAGGCATCCCCGAGCCCGGCCGGCACCTCCGCATTCCCATCGCCGTCCCTCGACGCGTTCCGCGCCGACGACAAGAAGCGGTACAAGGCATGCCGGGACGGGGCCTGTGAGGTCCTCGTGACCGAGGGCACCACGTTCGCGATCGACCCCGGCGTGGCCGGCGGCATGGACACGGTCACGGTGACCGAGGTCGACGGCGAGGGTGCGGGCGTGGACTTCGACGGCCCCGGGATCCACATTCACCTGTACCGCCCTGCTGGGACGGGATCGAGCTACTCCAACGGGCTTGCGTTCGGAGTCGTCGCCGGGCAGGGGGACGAGGCGGTGATTCGGCTCGGGGAGTGAGGGGAGTGTGAGAGCAGCGAGCCGGAGTGTTGGCGCCGTCCGGCAGTCTTACGGCCTGACGCTCCCTGTCGCGGTAGTGGACGCCGACCCAGGTGCTGACGAGCTGTGGACCGTCGTGCGGCCTGTGTGTGCCGAGAAGCGTTGTTGGCCGTACTACCGGTAGCCCGTTCCGTCCTGGTCAGTCTTGAAGTCGGTGCAGGAACCGCTTCGGGTCTGCCAGGAACGATCGGGTGAGCGTCACCGGCAGGGCGTCGTCGTACTCGATCTGCTCGATGCCACGCTCATCGAGCTGGTAGATGACCGCACCCCGGTGCCGCGAGCAGGATCGGTGAGTGCGTCGCGACGATGAACTGCGCACCGCTCTGGGCAAGTTCCCCGATCCGTGCCAGCAGCGTCAGGCACCCGGTCACCGACAGGGCGGCCTCGGGCTCGTCGAGTATGTAGAGGCGGCGCGGGATGCCGCCCAGCCGATCTCGCCGAAGCAGAACGAGCCGTTACCGCCGTGCGCGCCGCTGCCCGCTGGGCGCCGGGCCGCGTGGCGTGTCTCGAAGAATCCGTTGCAGCCGTGGTCATGCTCGCAACTCGCGGACACTCCGTGACCTGGTGTCATGGTGTTGCAACCGACCCCTACGCCCTCCACGCTTGGATCCAATGCGATGGCCAGCCTGTCGCAGAACCAGCCTCCACCAGCCAGTACACGATCCTGCGCACCATCCCCGACCAACATCAGGAGATCGTATGACCGACACCACCCCCGACCTCTGGCTCACCCACGACGGCGTCGCCCTGGGACCGCTCCGCGCCGACCTGGCCGAGACGTACTGGCGCTGGGAGAACAGCTTGCCGGTCATGGCGGGCTATGGACGCCTGACCCCGGAGTCCCTCACCGGTCGCACTGAGGGCCTGACCTCCCAGATGCGATACACGGAAGGGCAGACCCGTTTCACGATCTACCAGGACGGCGACGGCACATGGATCCCGGTCGGCATGACCTCTCTGGTCATCGACCACCGCTACGGCTCCGCTGAGTTCTTCATCTACCTCGGCGACGCCGGCCGCGGCCACGGCGTCGGTACCAAGGCGACCACGATGGCCCTCGACTGGGCCTTCCACGTCACCCAGCTGCGCTCCGTCTACCTGTCCGTCATTGCGAACAACACGGCCGCGATCCGTGCCTACGAGAAGGCCGGATTCCGCGTCATCGGCACCCGTCGCCAGTCCAACTGGTGGCTCGGCAAGCCCGCCGACGAGGTCCTCATGGACGCGATCCCCGACGACTTCCCCGGCCCCCGACTCGTCGAGGCGGCGGTCCTAGACGACGTCGTAGGCAGCTGACGCAGTCCGTGAGCACCGTGACCGACGCCCTCGCCACCGTCGACTACGACCACTTCGTGACTCAGCCCGATGGGTCGAAGCTGCCGCAGTCCTCCAGCATCACCGCCATCCGGGAAATGCTGGAGGATCTCGATGTACGGCCAGGAGACCGAGTACTGGAGATCGGGACCGGATCCGGGTTCACTACCGGCCTGCTCGCCACCCTTGCCGGCGAGACCGGGACGGTGCATTCGGTCGAAGTTCTCGAAGACCTGGTTCCCCGGGCACGAGACCGCCTTGCGACGGCGGGTATCACCAACGCCGTCGTCGACTCCGGGGACGGATACACGGGCGATCCGGCACATGGCCCGTACGACCGTGTGATCGCCTGGGCGACGCCGCACGTGATCCCCGCCGCGTGGGTCGACCAGCTCACCACCGACGCGGTCGTGGTCGCACCGGTCAAGATCGCGCCGCTGGCCACAGCGCACGGCATCGTGGCGATCACCGTGATCGACGGAAGGCCAACGGCGGCGGCGGTGAAGCCGGGCGGGTACATCGAGATGCACCCCGAACCGATCAGCGTCTTCGGGCTCCCCGTCCGCTACGTCGACGCCTCGTACCTCTCTGACGAGACCGAGCCCTGGTGGCTGAGCAGCCTCGCCCTGCGCGACACACTCGACACCGCTCGGCATGTCCTCGACGCGCTCCGCACCGCACCGACGTCGGCACCGACACCCCTGACCCTGTCCGAGGACCTCAGCGACCTGGCGGCCTGGCTGTACGCCACAGCCCCGGCCAGCCTCGCCACTGCCGGGCTCTCCGACAGATTCGCGGCCATCGGCGCGGCTGACCAGGACGGTGCAGCCTTCCTCACCGCGGACGAACTGGTCACCACCGCGGGAAGGGACGACACCGCCGGCCTGCTGACCGGCTGGATCGAGGACTGGCGTGCCGCCGGCCGCCCCGGCTGGGACGACATGACCGGAACCGTCACCCCGACGGCCGAGGGCTGGATGGTCCGTCTCGGACTTCACTCCCGTCGATGAATCACGGCATTCGTGGAAGCCTCATGTCGCATGCAGCCGAGGGATGAGAACAGCATGCGAGAGCGCCTCGCCCGCGCCGTACCGACGTTCGGCCTGTCGGTGCGCTGGGGCGATCTGGAACTGCGCGTGCCGGACGACGTCGACCTCCTCGACCTGGCCGACATCGCCGCCGACGGTGTGCACGACCCGGATGCGACGCCGTTCTCGGTTCAGTGGACTCGCGGAACGCCCGAGGAGGTGCACCGCCAGGTACTCACCCACCACTGGCACGTGAGGCAGCGCCTGGACCCGGACAAGTGGACTCTGGAGCTCGGCGTCTACGTCGAAGGGCAGATCGTCGGCATCCAGGGGATCAGCGCGAAGAACTTCCCGGTGACCCGGGCGGCACACACCGGCTCCTGGCTCGGTATGGCCTACCAGGGTCGCGGCATCGGGACACGGATGCGGCTGGCGGTGCTCCATCTCGCGTTCGACGGGCTCGACACGGCCGAGGTGGCGAGCGAGGCGTTCGTCGACAACCCGGCCTCGAACGCCGTCTCCCGCCGACTGGGATACGAACCGAACGGCGTCTACGCCGTGGCCCGCGGCGGGAAGCCGGCGCAGGAGTACCACTACCGGATGACCCGCAGATTCTGGTACCGGCGTCCAGCGGAGTTGCGGCCCCCGGTCGTGATCGAGGGCGTTGAACCTGTCCGGGACCTGCTGGGTATCACGGCCGCGGAGCCGTTGCCGGGCGTGTGACGAAGCGAGGGATGCCGGTGGAGGAGACGACGACGGCGGCGACGGCGAAGGGAACGGCGCCGAGGGCCAGCATGCCTGCGATCTGGCCGCCGGTGAACTCGACGGCGTCGTGGGTGAGGACGAGTTGCGAGCCCGTCTGGAACGCCGTGTGGAAGCCGACGGGCATCCACACCGACCCCGTGATCATGCGGAGGTAGCCGAACCCGATCCCCATCGCGAGGAAGAGGGAGAGGTCCATGGGATTCCAGTGCTGTCGCAGCGCGCCTGCGAACAGGGTGAACAGCACGGCCTGGATCGTGATTACCCACCACCCGCGCGTGACCGAGCCCAGCACGGTCGTGACGTAGCCACGGAACACGACCTCCTCGGGGATCGCCTCGGCGAGCAGGTCCCGCGCGTCGCTCACGAGCTGCCCGAGCAGCATTCGTAGGCGGCGGTTCGCCAGGGGCAGCAGCGGGAACGTGACGCTGAGCAGCATGCCGCGGGTCCAGAACGTCGGTCCCGGGAGCATGCCCGGCGTCGACAGCGTGAGTTCGCAGCCCACGACGAGCCCGACGTCGGCTCCTGCCGTGTGGAGGTCCTCGGCGGTGGTCGCGGCCGTGCGGACTGCCTCCAGCAGTTCCTCGGCGGGCCGGTCGAAGGGTCGGGGCTGCAGCCAGACGGCGAGCCCTTCGTCCACGGCGCAGCGGGCCGCGACGTCGAGGCGCTCTGGATCGGTGGCCGTGATCAGCACGGCGTCGCAGCCGAGATCCTCGCGGATGGCGCGGAAGTCGCGCCGTGCGTGCTGCCCGCTGAAGTGGGGGTTGCTGTGGAACTGCTTCTCGTACAGGCCCCGGCGTCGTAGCCGATGCCGCGAACCCGGTCACTCATCGCCGGCCCCCAGAGAGCGGAGCAGGAACGGGACCGCGTGCGCGCGCACGTCGCCGAGGTCGGCACGGGCGTCACGCTGGACGAGGGTGATCGCGTGGTCCAGCACACTCTCGACGAGGCCAGCCGCTACCGCCACCGGCATCCGGCGGAAGGCTCCTTCGTCCATCCCGGCGGTCAGGATGCTGCGCAGCAGGGCGGTGTCCTCCTCGTTCTCGACGAGGTACAGCGGAGTGCCGTCCGCCGTGCGGTGCGACACCACGATCTCGACGGCCGCGGCGATCGCGTGGCGGTGGGCGTCGACGTGTGCGAGGTATGCCTCCGCGTAGGCGCGTAGGCGCGTAGGCGCGCAGGCGGGCGGTGGCGTGCGCGTGCTCCGACACCGCGCCGAGGAGGCTCTCGCCCAGGGCGGTGAACGCCTCCTCCACGAGCTTGAGCAGCAGCGCCTCCTTCGAGGAGAAGTAGTACCCGATCGCGCTCTTGACGATGCCAGCCCGTTTCCCGATCTCCGCGAGGGACGCCCGGTGGTACCCGACCTCGTTCACCGTGGGCGCTTCGCCTGGAGCTCGGTGTCTACGTCGATGGGCTGATCCCCGTCAGGACCACGGCTCGCGGGTCAGGCCGAGCGGACCCCGGGTAGGTCGGCGAGCTGACCAGCGACGACGCCAGCCCCTAGGGAAAACGCCCGCACCAGCCAGACACCATGTCTGCGCTGGCCAGCGGGCAATTTCATGCCACCAGCCCCACCGAATTACGCGGAACCCAGATCCATGGGCGTCGAGGAGGCGCTGCGTGAGACGGCGCTTGAGTTCGGGGTGACGCGGCTGGCGTCTCTGGTGCGGCCCTGGCTGGAGGGGTGCTCGATGCGGTGGTCACCGAGGAGTTGCTCGGCCAAGGCGTAAGGGCGGCGGGGGACGTCAGCCGACCAGGCTGGGGATGTCGAGCTCGAGCGGGAACGGTGCGGCGACGCGAAGTAGCTCGCGGAAGATGCCGGCCGGCGCGTAGGCACCCGTGGCGTCGTCGAGTTCGTAGACGTGGATCGCTGCGGTGTCGCCCTCGTCCTCGATCCGCCAGTAGTGCCGGATCCCGGCCTGCGCGTACTTGGTCAGCTTGACCGTGCGGTCCCGGTGCGCCGACTCCGGCGAGACGACCTCGACAACCAGGACGACCTCCTCGGGCGCATACCAGGTGCGGTCCGGATCGTACTTGGCAGTCGTGGCGAGCACGTCCGGCTCGGGCCGGTTGTGCTCGTCCAGGCGGATCGTCATCTCGCGCTCGACCTCGAAGGTATCGGGTGCCTGGTTCCCGAGCTGGGTGGTGAGTGAGGTGACTGTGCGGCTGTGCCAGGCGCGCTGCGGGGACATCATGAAGACGAGGGCTCCGTCGATGAGTTCGGTGTGCCGCGGGGCTTCGGGAAGCCTGTCTAGATCATCGGCGAGCCAGCCCTCGGGGCGCGGAGGGCGCATCCAGTCGGGCAACGCGGTCATGGTGCAAGGTTACCCAAGTCGGTGCACCTGTCACGCGAGAACGCCCGGTCGCGGCGTCTTCTTGACCGTGACGTGAGGTGTCTGCCTACCAACTCGCCGGCTGACTCACGCGCTGCCCTCTCGCAGCTCGGTATGAGCATCAGGCAACATGGACAAGGATCTCGACGTTGCCCAGTTCCTCGGCGTGGGTCTGCTGTTCCAGCCGGGTGTCGTAGTCGGCTTGCATCATGATCCAGTAGGTGGGCGTGAGGCCGAGGGCTCGTGCCAGGCGCAGCCCTGTGGTTGGCGTGATGCGACGCCGGCCGTGAAGGATCTGTCCGATGTGGGTCTGCGACAGGCCAGTCGCTTGGGCAAGCCGGTAGGCGCTGATCCCGAGCGGCTTCAGAAAGTCTTCAGCAAGAACTTCGCCGGGATGGATCGGTGCGTAGAGCTTCTCTCCCAGGTTCTTCTCCTAGCTCTGCTCTCAGTGGTGGTCGATGATCTCGACGTGCGGTGGGGCCGGCGGAAGCACACGGCGGACCCGGAGTAGATCCGGGCCCGCCGTAGGTGCTCCACGTCGTCCTCCGCCGGCGTCAGAGCCCGACGGAGTCCGCGCCGTGCGCCGCCTGCTCGGGAGTGAAGCCCTCGAACTCGAGCTGGTCGATGAGCCCGGCGCGGGAGAACGAGGAGAAGTCCATGTAGTTCGCGGCGGACTTCTCGGCCTGCTCCATCCAGTCGACCTCGATGTTCCCGACGGCGTACTCGGCGTCCGCTGTCGAGAACCCCTCGTACTCCAGCTGCTCGACGAGACCGGTCTTGGAGAAGGCCGTGAAGTCGAGGTAGCGCTCAGCGGTCTCGCGGGCGTTCGCCTGGGAAACGGTCTCGTCGGACGTCTCCTCGGCAGGCTCGTCTTCGATTGGTGCTTCTGCGGCATCGTCGTCGGCCGCCTCGGTTCCCTCTTCGCCCTGGCTGCCGTTGGCCGCGCCGGCGTCGTCGTCGCCTTCTGAGACTTCGTCTGCTTCTTCCGCTCGGTCCTCCTGCACGACAGCATCCTGAATCGGCTCACCGACGTCGTCGGACATCGCGCCGAACAGGTTGACGAGTCCTATCCCGAGCAGAAGCCCGGCTGCGGACAGCGCGATTCCCGTGATCGCCTTGCCCTTCCCGACCGGCGGGTTCGTCCGGCCGGCACGATTGATGCCGACGAAGCCGAAGATGATGCCCAGGATCGACGGCAGGAACAGCAGGCTTGTCACGAGCGACACGATCCCCAGCACGAGCGACGCCGTGGCAGCGCCGTTCGTGGCCGGAGCTGCGGCTCCGGGAGCGTACGGAGATCCGCCCGCCGGGCCGGGGCCGTATGGAGGCCCGCCTGCAGGACCGGGACCGTAGGGAGGTCCGCCTGCGGAGCTGGGGCCATATGGCGGTTGACCTGCAGGGGGCATACCGGCCGACGGCGGTGGGCCGGGGGCACCCGGCCCACCCGGCCCGGCGGGAGAGCCGGGCGGCTGGAACTGTGGTCCGGGGTGTTGACTGGACATGACTTTCTCCTCACAGGAACTGCGATCTCGTATGCGTCGATCGTTGCCGTCCCGGGTCACCCCCCACATCACCCGATCCGGCCTGCCAGTATGACCTGATCCGGTACCTCGCCCGGGTGAAGATCATCCGGTCGGATCTCCCATGAGGGTCTTCGTGCGAAATATGCTGCGGCGCATGCACGAACCACCACCTCCAGCGCCGCAGCCGCGGGCCTTCTCCTGGCTCCCTGATGCGCTGGCGCCCGTCGTGCCGACGAAGTGGCATCTGGTGCGGAGCCTGCTGCTGGTGTTCGTGTGCTTCTTCAGCTCCGGTGTCGCCGTGTCGTCATTCGACATGGCGGGACGCCCGCCAGGGCTCCAGGTCGAGGACGTCACGGCTCAGCTGATCACTATCCCGGCGTTCCTCCTGGCGTTCCTCGTGCCCTGGCTCGTGTTCCTGCGCGACGTTGCGCCGGCGACGCTCTGCCTCACCACCAGCGCCCTCCCCGTGCTGCTTCCGTACGACGCGCTGACTCCGCTGGTCGTGCTGCCGGCGGTCTACGCATTCCGTTCTGCCCGGTGGATCGTGGTGTGCACGGCCGCAGTCGCCGTCGCGATCGCGGCAGTCTCGATCAGGGAAGTCTCGATGCTTCCCGAGTACCGGATCCTCGTGTCGAGCGATCCGGCGACCGGCGAGGTCGCGGCCCTCCCCGAGGCGGGGTACGTCGTCCTCGGCCTGATGTACCTCGCGGTGGCGGTCGGCGTCGGCTTCTGGCGTCGTGCGGTCGCGGCCCGGCGCCAGGTCACTACCCTGACCGAGCGGCACGCCACGCACACCGCCGTCCTGGAGGACCGCATCACCCGGCAGCACGAGCGCGAGGACATCGCCCGCGAGGTGCACGACACGATCGGGCACTCCCTCAGCCAGATCGCCCTGCAGGCGTCCGCCCTGGAGGCCGACCCGAACGCTACGCCCGAGGCGCGCGAGGCCGCCGTCCGCATCCGGGCTGCGGCCCGGCAGGCGGGGACCGAACTGCGCGGAGTGCTCGACGTGCTGCGTACGGGGGCCGAGGGGATCACCGCGGTCTCGTTCGACGACCTCGGAGCTCTTCTGGTCGAGGCGCAGCAGCAGGGCGCGATGATCACGAGCACCGTGTTCGTCTCCGAGGGGCGCACCGCCGCGACGGGCCTGACGCGTGCCTGTTACCGCATCGTGCAGGAGTCGCTGACGAACGCGCTGAAGCACGCACCCGGGATGCCCGTGATGATCAGCTTGAGCGCGGCGCCGGGGACCGGCGTCGTCATCACGGCGCGGAATCCGCTGCCGCAGCCCGCGGCGGGGCAGGTCGACTCGGAGCATGCGACCCCGGATGCGGAGGCGCCCGCGCGCAGAGCGCTGACGGTCGCGGAGGGCTCCGGCCACGGCATCGCAGGTATGACCGAACGAGCCACGGCGCTCGGCGGGACGCTCACCGCCGGGGGAATGGACGGCGCGTGGACCGTGACCGCCCGCATGCCCTGGAGAGCTGTGGACTCCTGACCGCGGGGACGTCCGACACCTCGTCTACGGTGTGACGTGTGACCAAGGTGCTCATCGTGGACGACGACGCTCTTGCCCGTTCGGCGATCAGCAGTGTCCTGACCAGCAAGGGCCTCGACGTGGTCGGTGAGGCCGACGACGGTGATCAGGTGCCTGACGCCATCGCCCGGCACCGGCCCGACGTCGTCCTCATCGACCTGCACATGCGCCGCGTGTCGGGCGTCGAGGCCATCCGCCGGAACGCGTCCACGCCGAACGCCCCGCATTTCGTCGCGCTGACGTCGTACGGTTCCGACGAGGAGGTCAACGCCGCCATCGATGCCGGCGCCGCAGGGTTCCTCTACAAGGATGCCGGACCGGACGGAATCGTCGGCCCGATCCGCGATGTCGTCGAGCATGGCAGCGCCTTCGGCGGAGCGGCGGCCGCGGTGCTGCTCCGCCGGGCGACGGCGAGCCTGGCCGACCAGTACACGGCGCAGGCCCGGGACCAGCTCGCACTGCTCACGGAGAAGGAACGCGAGGTGGCGGTGGAGTTGGTCGGCTCGGGGACCAACCGGGAGATCGGGCAGCGCCTGTACATCTCGGAGAACACGGTGAAGCGGCATCTCACGAGCGCGCTGCGGAAGCTCGGGCTGAGCGACCGGACGCAGTTGGCGGTGCTGGCGGATCGGGCGGGGGTTGGGCGGGGGTGAGGGTACCCACCTGCTAGCCCTGAGGCTACGGGCAGGCTGCGAGCCCCTGGTCTGTGCGGCCTGGCATGATCGGGGGTCGGGACTTTGCCTACGGCGTCGGCCTTGACGTCGGACCGCTCGCGCCGTTCGGTGAAGGGCTGGAGCTGGCCCCACTCGTGGGCGAACTGGCGGCTTTCGACCACTCGCCACATGCCTGGTCGATCCGGTTACGGCGACCGCTGCTGCGCCTGCCCGAACGATGACGCGGCGTTCTTGCGTGAGCGCCTGCCAGAAACCGGCGCCGACCGCGGGGCTACGAGGAATGCGTACACGCGCTGGTACCGGGAGTCCGGGCGGTCGCTGTCGGCCAAGGATCGAGCGTTCAATGCGGTGCACGGGGTCAGGATTGTCGACCGAGGGACCATTCCCGACGTTGTCGCGGCTGCCTATGAGCAGCACAAACGCGATCGGTAGCGCTGTCAGGCGTGGGGTTGCGACAGTCAGTCGCAAAGGCAGCGTGCTCAGACGGTGGCGGGTGGGGTGCGGCATCTTGTCCCTCAACGAGACCAACCCGGGGAACTCCGTCGACCGCGGTCTTGCCCGATGTGACCGAGGACGTCGACATGGTGTGGCTGGAGCCGCATGACTCGATGTCTCCGCGTCGGGCGTTGAATTGAGCGCGGGTGCACAGCAGGGCGGACAGGCGAGTGTGCAGTTGCGTGTGTGCAAGGGCTGTGGACGGTCGGAGTTATCAACAGTTCACCCCGTGTTCCCGCCCCATCGGTGAGCGGGTTGGGCCAGGATGGTTGGCGTGAATCACACCGGGCGCCTCACTGACAAGGAACGACAGGTCCGTGGGCTGGATGCGCTCGGCGCAGCGCTGTACCCGCTCGTTGATGAACGCATGAGGCGCTCCGCGCACGGCAAGGACTGGGTGGCGCTCTATCAAGCGGCGCAATCGGCGAGGGTGGGCCGCCCGTACCGTGTCGACCCACGCGACCCGCGTGCGCTGCTGCGTATCGTGCGGCACGAGCGGCAGGTCTTCACCGATATCACGCCGCTGGACCGTGCCTGGATCGACGAGCTGATCCAAGCGTCGAACGCGGCTGCGCACTCCCCGTCGGTCCCCGCCCAGGATGCGGAGCGCGCGCTGGACACGATGGTGAGACTCGCCCAGTCGCTCAAGCTGGAGGACGCGGTCGACGCCGTCATCGAGATCCAGGCGATGGCCGGGCCACCTCTTCCCAGCGGGGCCGACGCTGTTACGTCCGGGTTCGTCGACGAGAGCATGTCCGAGGCTGCCGACCCGGCCTCGGAACGCGCGGCTGAAGCCGCACCGGACGAGCGAGTCGAGGAGCCTGCCGCATCGAGTCTGCCCGGGCCGGCGCCTATGAATCGTGTTCCCGAGGTCGTGGCACCGCACGGTGCGAGCATCCTTTCTGCCAGGATCGGCGACCTGGATGTGATCGTCGCGGTGACCGAGGCGATCAACTACGCCCTCGTGCACAACGACATCTCGCCGGTTCATTCGGTCAGTCTCGTCAACAACGGACCTGCGCCGATCGAGGGCACACGCCTGACCCTGCAGATCGAGAGCCCGCTGCCGGACGGTGTCGTGGCTCAGCCGCTGGTGATCGACGTCGATCACCTCGGTCCGGGTGAGGTCTATGCCGTACCGACCAGGTCCTGCCGCTGGACGATGAGCCAGCATGCTTTCCTGACGTTCGACGAGGCTGTCGGCACGACAGTCGAGATGCTGGTCGTGACCTCCGAGGGGCGCGCCCGCGACACGGCGACCGTGCGCCTGCTCACCGCCGACGAGTGGTGGGCGGCCAGCCTGCCGGAAGTCCTGGCCACGTTCGTGCGGCCGAACAACAGCGAGGTCGGCAAGCTGCTCGCCGACGCTTCCGACCTGCTGCAGCAACGGACGGGCACCCCCTCCCTCGACGGATACCAGGCAGGCCCGGACCGGGTGCATCAGATTGCCGAGTCGATCTTCGACGCGCTCCAGGCCCGGCAGATCCGGTATGTCGAGCCGCCTCGATCGTTCGAGGGCACCGGGCAGCGCATCCGGAGCCACACCGAGGTCCTCACCGACCGCCTCGGCACGTGCCTCGATATCGCCTGCTTGTACGCGGCCGCGCTCGAACAGGCAGGCATCCACCCGGTGCTGACCGTCACCAAGAACCACGCGTTCACCGGCTACCTGACCGAGGATCGTCAGCTGCCCGGCCTGACCGTGGCCGCGTCCGACGCGATCATCACGCTCGCGGACTCCGACCTGTTCGAGGCGGTGGAGACGACGGCGATCTGTGCCGGCGACGAGGCAGCTTCGTTCGACCAGGCACGGGGCCTGGTGCGCAAGTGGTGGACGAACCGCCTGGACGACGTCGTGCACCTGCTCGACGTGCACGCCGCACACCGCCGGGTGCGGCCGTTGCCTGCCATTGTCGTGCAGGACGGCGTACGCGTCGTGGAGGTGGTGCGCGAGGCCGTCGTCGTCCCCGCGAGGTCCGTCCCGGCAACTGAAGCGGCCACCGGCGAGCGGCACCACGCCCCGGCTCGCGTCGAACGGTGGCGTCGCGCTCTCCTGGACATGACGTACAGCAACCCGTTGCTGAAGCTGAAGAAGTCCTCAAGCATCCCGTTGCACGTCCCTGCCGATGGGCTGGGCAGGTTTGAGGACCTGGTGGCGCTTGGTGAGCGGCTCACGATCGTGCCGCACGACAAGATCGCGGACATTCATCGTGCTCAGGGAGCGCGCACCGCCGCCGACGTCGATCCGCTGTCCGCCCTGCGGATCCTGGTCGAGGAGAAGCGCATCCACGCTGCGTTGTCGAGCTTCGAGTACCAGCGCAGGATCCGTGCGCTGGTACGCAAGGCGAAGACCGCGCTCGAGGAGACGGGCAACGACAGCCTGTACCTCACGGTCGGCACGCTGCACTGGACCGAGCGCACGAAGGAAGGCCGCGCACCGCTGTTCCTCGTCCCAGTTCGCTTGACCGGCGGTCGCGGCACCACCAAGTTCGTCCTGGAGTACGACAACACGCGCCAGGTTCAGGCCAACCACTGCCTTGTGGAGAAGCTCCGCGTCTCCTGGGGCCTGCACGTCCCGCAGCTGGTGACACCAGGTGAGGACGATGCCGGGATCGATGTCGGCGGGGCGCTGGCTGCTGTCCGATCGGCGTTGCTCCGCAAGGAGCTGTCCAACTTCCACGTCGAGGAGACCGCGCACCTGGCGCTGCTGCAGTTCTCCACGCTCGACATGTGGCGCGATATCTCGGAGAACTGGCCGGCCTTCCTCGAGCGGCCTGCTGTCCGGCACCTGGTCGAGACGCCCGGGCAGCCGTATGACGACGCGGTCGACCCGCCTGCGCCGGCACCGGACGCGGAGGCGACCGCGTTCCTGCCGATCCCGGCCGACGGTTCCCAGCTGGAGGCCGTGCGATGGGCCGCTGCCGGCCGGTCGTTCATCCTCGAGGGCCCGCCAGGGACAGGCAAGTCACAGAGCATCACCAACCTGGTGGCGCACCTGCTGGCCGAGGGCAAGAAGGTGCTGTTCGTCGCGGAGAAGCAGGCCGCACTGGACGTCGTCAAGAAGCGGCTCGACGCTGTAGGACTGGGAGTGTTCTCCCTGGACGTGCACGGGCGTACGCAGACCGTCAGGGCGGTCCGGGCCCAGCTGTCAGCCGCGCTGGAGATCGCGCAACAGGGCACGCCGGGGTGGGAGTCGGCACGGGCGTCCTACCGCAACGTGGTGGAGTCCCTCGCCCGCTACCCGGAACTGCTCCACGAGGACGGCCCGGCAGGGTTGTCGGCCTGGGGTGCGCGGCAGAACATCCTGGAGCTCGGCGAGGTCACGAACGGTACGCCGGGCGTGGCGGTACCCCGCGGCATCGTGATGGGGACGACCGATCTGGCGGCCCTGTACAACGCCGGACGCGACGTCGGTCTGGCGCTCCTCGACCTGGGCGTCGCACCCGGTGCGTCGCCGTGGAGTATTGCCGGTCCGGTCGGACCCGACCGGATCGACCGGAATGCGCTCACGGCGGCCCTGCGGGCACTGGTGGCGGCGGACGAGAAGGTCGTGTTCTCAGGTGCACGTGAGCTGGCAGCTCACGCGTGCACGATGGAGGAATTCCGGGCGGTCGGCAGGTGGCTCAACTCCGTGGCAGCGGGCATGGGGTACACGACGGCTACGGCACGGGACCTCGCGACTCCGCAGTGGCGTGCCCATGCTCGACAGGCCAAGGACGCGGTCGACCAGTTCCGGCAGGCGACCGACGGCTGGCTCGGCCCGTTCGCACCAGGCGTCGTTGCGGCGGACCTGGATGTTCTCGTGACACGCGCTGCCGAGGCAGACAAGCGGCTCTTCGGGCGCAAGAAGCGGCGACTGGCGGTCCTCGCCGACCTCGGTCAGTTCCTCCCGAACGGGTACCCGAAGAAGCCCAAGGAGCTGGCCGCGGACCTCAACCGGCTGATCCAGCTCCGTGACGAGGTGCGCCGACTGACCGACTTCGTCGCCACTCTGCCGGGGATCACCGTGCCGTACGGCTGGAACCCGCTGGAGGAGTCGGAAGCGAAGTTCGTCGAGCACGCAGTGGCCGGGGTGGAAGCTGCTGTCAGTCTGGACACAACGCTTGTGGGCGGGCGGGCAGAAGCGGCAACGATCAAGGCGCTCCTCGACGAATGCACCGGTCAGGTCATAGCGGACCCTGCGGCGCTCCCGTCCGGTACGGGCAACGACGTCGCCGTCCTCGGCGAGGTGTGGAGCAACCTCCTCGAGGTGCTCGGGTCGACCCCGGACGACGTCGGCTTCTGGATCGCCGGGCGCACGCGTGCTGCCGCCCTTGCCGCGAGCCTGCCCGACTGGCAGGCCGACGGAGCCGGGGGCGCATACATCCGCCTGCAGCGGTGGCTCCGGGTACGTGTGGGGCTCGAGGCGTTGTCGGCTCTCGGGGTCGACGGCGCCGACAGTCCCGTCCGAAGGGGAGACCTGCGCGGCCCCGACGTGGAGAACGCACTGCGTGTCGGCGTCGCACACGAGGTGCTGGCCGAACGGCTCTCCTCGACCGGACTGGAAGCCTTTGACGAGGTGGACCGGGTGCGGATGATCGATCGGTTCATCACCGCCGGTGACGACATCCGCGGGCAGATGCGTACCGAGTTGCCGGCCATGCTCGCGCGTTCCCGCACGTTCGACCCGACCCAGCCGAAGGGCGCGGTCGCAGAGCTTCAGGCGCAGCTCGGCCGTCGCCGCGGCGGCATGACGATCCGGCAGTTGATGGAGCAGTTCGGGAATCTCATTACCCAGGTCACCCCATGCTTCCTGATGAGCCCCGGTTCGGTGGCGCGGTTCCTGCCCTCGGACATCGAGTTCGACGTCGTCGTATTCGACGAGGCGTCACAGATCCGGGTGCCTGACGCGATCGGTGCGATGGGACGCGGTCGTTCGGTCGTCATCGTCGGCGACTCCCAGCAGATGCCGCCTTCCAGCACGTTCGCCACAGCCAGCGGTGAGGACGACGACGAAGCCACCACCAGGGATGGGCTTCCTGTCCAGGCCGACATGGAGTCGATCCTCTCGGAGGGTACCGAGTCCCGCCTCAACCGTCTCCTGCTCACCTGGCACTACCGGTCCCGCGACGAGTCGCTCATCGCATTCTCCAACAGGGCTTACTACGACGACCGGCTCTCGAGCTTCCCCACTCCGCCGGACGGGCAGTCCACCGCGATTGAGCTGCGGCATGTCGCAGGGGTCTGGGAAGGCGGCGGACGCAGCGCGGCCCGAGTGAATCGGGCAGAGGCGGAGGCCATCGTCGCCGAGATCCGGTACCTGGCCGAAGCGGATCCGGGCCGTTCGATCGGCGTCGTCACGTTCAACAGTCAGCAGCGCGACCTGATCCTGGACCGTCTGGAAGAGCTCCGTATCGAGGACCAGGCCGTGGAGGCGGCGTTGAGCCGCGCCGAGGAACCGCTGTTCGTCAAGAACCTGGAGAACGTCCAGGGCGACGAACGTGACGTGGTGCTCTTCACCCTTGCGTTCGCGAAGGACGCACGTGGCAAGGTTCCCCTCAACTGGGGCCCGCTGAGCAGGGAAGGCGGCGAGAAGCGACTCAACGTGGCGATCACCCGCGCCAAGCAACGCGTCGTGGTGTTCTCCTCGTTCGCACCGCACGAGCTGGACCTGAGCACCTCCTCCTCCCGCGGCCTGGCGCATCTCAAGGACTACCTGCAGATGATCGACCGCGGAGTGAGCCGGTCGGCGATCCAGGGCGGCGCCGCGGCACGCGACCGGCACCTGGACGAGATCGCCGCAGCCTTGTCCGGTACCGGCCTCGAGGTACGGACCGGCATCGGGCTGTCCGACTTCCGTGTCGACCTCGCCGTGCGTGCCGACGGCGGTCCCTGGACCGCTGTTCTGCTCGACGGGCCGGCGTGGCGTGCCCGCACGACGGTCGGTGACCGTGATGGCCTCCCCGTGAACGTGCTCACCGGGCAGATGGGCTGGGCACGGGTTGAGCGGATCTGGTTGCCGACATGGCTCCGGGATCGTGAACTGGTGGCCAGGCAGATCGTGGAGGCAGCGCGGAACGCCGAGGCGGAACCGGGACGGCAGCCCGCTGAGCGCGGGGGAGTGGCGGTGCCCGGTGTGGCTGGAGTGGTGGCGGCCGGCGCCTCGGCAGTACGTGGATCGTGGGGGTCGGAGGCTGCGGGAGTGAACGACGGCATCAAGAGCGTGGAGGAAGTTCCCGTCGTCGCACCGGTTGCGACGGCACGCGTCGCGGCCTCACCGGCTTCCGACCTGCCGGACCACGTCCGGCGCTACGAGCCGGCGGCGACGGACTCCCGGTACGAGCCGAGCGAACTGGACGGCACGGACCGAGCCGCTCAGGACCGGATCCGCAGCGTGATGCTCGGGATTGCTGAAGAGGAAGGACCGATCCTCCTTGACCGGCTGCTGCGAGTGACCGCGCTCAGATTTGGCATCTCCCGGCTCCGGGAGTCTCGCCGTGACCAACTTGCATACCTCGTGCCGGGGCAGATGGTCGTCAAAGCGCCCAACGAAGACCTCGTCGCCTGGCCACGGACCACTTCCCCGGACGGCTACACCGGATACCGCGTTCCTGCGACCGGCGGTAGACGAGACATCAGCGACGTTCCCTACTGCGAGCTGCGGAACGCCATGGTCCGGGTGGTGCAGGCCGCCTACTCCATGAGCGTCGAGGAGACCCTGCGTGAGACGGCGCGTGAGTTCGGAGTGACCCGACTCGCCTCCCTGGTACGGCCTCGGCTGGAGGGAGTCCTCGATGCTGCGGTCGCCGAAGGAGTACTGGAACGCCGAGGGGAGCATGTCCATGTTTGCTGAAGAGTGGAGTCCCTGACCGACGCGGTCGGCGAGCCGGGCACGGCTCTCGATGCCGAGCACTCCCGAGAAAAGGCAGTGATCATCCTCGCTCAGGGACGAGCGGACTCCTGTGTCCGCTCCACGTGACGACCAGCTCGTCGCGCGGCCGGGTCGCTGCGACGTACACAAGTGACCGTTCCTGCTGGAGCGCAGCATCTCGCTCTTCCTCCGGCAGGTCAGTCAGGGAGCGCAGGACGGCCTTCTCAGACATGCCAACAATGATGACACGCAAGAACTCCATGCCCTTGGCGCGGTGCATTGTCATGATCGGGACCTGTCCCGTTGCCGGCCGCTCACGGTTCGCTACCGGCCGCGCGGAGATGTCTACGGCGCGTAGTGCGTCGGCAAGGTCGTTGACGGCCCATGCTGAACGAACGAGCACGCCGATCGTCTCGGGAGCATCGCCAGCTGCGATCCATCCGGCCACCGTCTCGGCCGCTCCGTTGACCTCCGCCTTCCGGGTCGGGAACTCCAGCACGCGAGGCTTTGGACCCGAGCGCGCCGACCGGTACCCCGCTACTTCGGTCGCATCGCCGTCCAAGTCCTCGGGACCGACGCCATCCAGGACACGCAGCGCGAACTCGAGGTTCTGGGCGGTCGTGCGGTAGTTGAGCTTGAGGCGCCGGGACCGGCCTTGGACGCGGATCCCGTGGTGCGACAGGGTGACCTTCTGTCCGTAGATCCGCTGTTGGGAGTCCTCCGCGAGAAACAGGTCATCGGGCCCGGCGGCGACGAGTGCGCGCAGCAGGAGCAGACGTGATGGTGTCAGGTCCTGGGCCTCGTCGACGAGCACGTGGTCCGCGAGAGGGCCTACGCCCTTCTTGGCGCCGAGGGCGAGCGCGGATGTGGCGAGAGCGGTCTTCTCCTCGAACGACGTCGTGCCCGCAGTAGCCGAAAGCGCGCGGTATCGATCGAAGACCTGCCAGAGCTCTGCCCGTTGCGCTCTGGTGAGCGCGACACCACGACCATGGCGTCGGACGCGGATGTACTGCTCAAGCGAAGTGATGTTGCCGGGCAGCACGCAGGTGGCGTACTCCGCCATCAGAAACGTCGACGACAGCAGGTACGCCGGCAGTGTGGATCCCTCGGCGGCTTGTTGCCAGACGTCGGCCGATGTGTTGCCCATGATGTCGGCCGGACGGGTGCTGAGAACTGTCGACACGGCTTCCTGGAAGGGGAGCCTCAACCGGTCGGCGTTGACGAGAACGCGGCGGGCGATTGCGTCGACTCCGGCGATGTAGATCCCCGGCGAGCCCAGTTCGGCCGCGAGCGGCGCTTTCGGGTCAAGGAGGAGCAGGTTGTCGCGCAGCGAGTCAGCGAGGGTCGTGTTGAAGGTCGTCAGCACGACCCTCGCAGACGGGTTCTGGCGAGCCAAGTGCCGTGCTCGGTGGAGGAGAATCACGGTCTTACCGGTTCCAGCGCCGCCGGTGACGCGGAACGACCCTGACTGACGTGCGGTGGCGTAGCGCCGCTGCTCGGGATGGAGGAATGTGCGCCAGGCCCCGAAGTCAGGGTTCTCGACCGCGGCGCGCAGGTCGTCGTCGGATTCCAGGAAGCTGAACTGCATTGACGCGGCCGGGTGGCGGAGTGCGGCTAGGAGCTCCTCGTCACTGCCGGCTAGGGCCGCGGACCTCTTGCCCAGCCCGTAGGCAGCGCGGACCTCCTCGCTCGTGCTGCCGAACGCAAGGTCGAGCATGGCCGACCCCTGCCACGTACTGCTGGCCGAGGCGGCGTGCTCCTGCAACTCGTCGTCGTCGGTGATCTCAAGAGCGGCCTGCGCGAATGCCTCGTCCATGCCGAGGCCGACCATGGCTTCGACGGTCACCCCCTGGACCTGAAGCCGTGACCACGGTGTGCCGTCAATGTCCTCGGGCTTGACCTTCGACGGCCGCCAGGCAAGTGCGCCGTCTGTGGGTCGCGTCTCCCGCTCAGCACGAATGAATGAGGCGATCCCGCCGTCGTCGACATCGACGCGGTACGTCTTGGCCATGCTGATGGCCTGGTCGTGCTTGAACGTTCCCAGGTAGACGTAGTGGGCGGTCTCGCCCTGTCCCTGGACCTTGACGAGCAGTGCTCGCCACTGGACGTTGACGCGCCCGGTCCGGATCCGGCGATCAACGGCACCGTTGATCCGCTCGATGTGCAGGCTCGACGACGTATCGTCGGTCATGAGCTTGTTCAGGAACGCCATGACCTGGCCGGCGACGTTGTTGTCGGGCAGGTGCGCGTCCTTGACCATGATGACCTGTGCCACAGCCGAGATCGTAGGGCAGGACTCCGACATACTCACGGAGGCTGTCGGTGCGTCCCGGGTGATTTTCGGCAGATGGAGGCCCTGATCAGGGGGATCATCGGTGATTGCCGTTAACAGGAGCGGTCGCGCTTGGTAGTTTCATGAGGCACGGGCACGCGCCGGGCTCGTATCGGCGGAGCGATCGAGATGGCAGGGAAACTTGGACGCATTCAAGGTTCACCAGAACCTCATCGACGACTACCGGCAGTTCACGACGGGGTACTTCGACCTTCGGGACGAGCGGATCCGTGGATCCGTCGAAGATCAGGTGACCAAGGGCGCGCAGTGGCCCGACCCCTGGCTGGCTCTGAACCCATCCTTCGCCTCGGGTGGCACTGTGGACGACCTCGCGGCGGCTGGTGGGCTCCACCCTCGTGCAGCGGAGATCTTCCGTGTGGGCAAGGACAAGAATCCCGCGACGGCGTTCCCGATCACCTTCCACAAGCACCAGGCGGACGCGATCGAGGCGGCCCGCAGTGGCGACTCGTACGTGCTGACGACGGGGACGGGATCGGGCAAGTCCCTCGCGTACATCGTCCCGATCGTGGACCATGTGCTGCGCAACGGGTCCGGCCGGGGTGTCCAGGCTGTCATCGTCTATCCGATGAACGCTCTGGCGAACAGCCAGATGGAAGAGCTCGAGAAGTATCTTGTCAAAGGCTTCGTCGATGAGCACGGGATTGGGGAGCCGCCTGTCACGTTCGGCCGGTACACCGGCCAGGAGTCCGACGAGGAGCGCCAGGCGATCCTGGCGAACCCGCCGGACATCCTCCTGACCAACTATGTGATGCTCGAGTATGTGCTGGTGCGACCGCGCGAGCGCGAGAAGCTCGTCGAGGCGGCACGCGACTTGCGGTTCCTCGTGCTGGACGAACTGCACACCTACCGCGGTCGGCAGGGTGCCGACGTGGCGCTGCTCGTGCGCCGTCTCCGGCAGGCGACGGGGGTGGGAGACGGCCTGCAGTGCGTCGGGACATCGGCCACAATGGCGACGGCGGACACTGTCGCTGGCCAGCGGGGTCAAGTGGCCGCGGTGGCCTCGACGATCTTCGGCACCGTCATCGCGCCCGAGCGGGTCATCGTGGAGACCCTGGTCCGGGCGACGACGTCGTTCGACCCGACCGATGCCGCGCTTGCGGCCGCTGTCGATGCTCGGCCCGACGCGGAGAGTAATGACCCCGTCCTCTCTGCTGGCTACGACGTGCTGCGTACCGACCCCCTCGCTGGCTGGATCGAGTCGAGGTTCGGTATTCACGAGGAGCCCGGTACGGGGATTCTTGTCCGAACCAAGCCGATTACTGTCGAGGACGCAGCCAAAGATCTTGCGTTCAGGACCGGTCGGAGCATGACAGCCTGTGCTCAGGCGATCCGCTCGACCCTCATGGCTGGGGCTACCAAGGCGAAGCATTCGGTGACCCACCGTCCGCTCTTTGCCTTCCGGCTGCACCAATTCATCTCCAAGGGTGCATCCGTCTATGTAACGGCGGAGCCAGAAGGTGTTCGGCTGATCGAGCACGACTACCAGATCTACACAGTTCAGGGTGGCGAGCGACGGCTGTATCCGCTCGCCTTCTGTCGCGAGTGCGGTCAGGAGTACCTGATGGTCACCTACGACCGCGTACATGGCGAGTTCCGTGCCCGGACTGGGAACACTGTCAAGGCCGACGACGGCGATGGGTACCTCTATATCAGCACGAAGAACCCTATGCCCGTTGACATGCTGACCCGGCTCCCGCAGACCTGGACCGACGCGGACGGGAAGGTCATTGCGTCCCGGCGTCACCGCGTCCCCGTGCCCTACCGCATCGATGTCCTCGGCCGTGCACGCCTCGTCACAGATCGGCACGAGTCCCCGGAACGAACTCCCGAGGGCACGTATGCCACCTTCGTTCCTGGTGGCCTGCTGTTTTGCCTGCGCTGTGAGATCGCGTACAACAACCCCCGCCAGAGCGAGGTTTCCAAGGTTGCCACCCTCGACATGGAGGGGCGGTCGAGCGCGGTCACGATCCTCTCCACGAGCATCATCCGGTCGCTGAACGCGGCCGAGGACCTGCCCGACGAGGCTCGTAAGCTCCTCACATTCGTGGATAACCGGCAGGATGCGAGCCTCCAGGCTGGCCATGTCAACGACTTCATGCTCGTCGGGCTCCTTCGCTCGGCGCTCTACCTCGCTGCCAAGGGGGCTGGCGACGATGGGCTCGACCCGTCGGAGGACTACGTCTCGCGGATCGTGAAGTACCTGCCACTGGAGCCGAAGGACTACATGCAGGCACCGAACGCGTTCGACACGACGCAGGCTGATCGCGCCCTGCGCCAAGTCATCGAGTACCGCGCGTTGCAGGATCTTCGCCGGGGCTGGCGTGTGACGCTTCCGAACCTGGAGCAGACCGGGTTGATCCGGGTCGAGTACCCGGTGGCCGAGCGGTTGTGCGGGGCCGAAGAGCGGTGGGCCGACGCCCATCACTTGCTGCGGCACCGGACGCGGGAAGAGCGTTACGAGTATGTCCAGGTGCTCCTGGATGAGTTTCGGCGCGTGCTCGCCCTCGATACCGAGGTCTTCTCCGAGGAGCGGATGGAGACCCTCAAGCGTGCCAGTGAGACGCATCTCAGCGGGGTCTGGACGGTTGCGGACAACGAGCGCCTGCCGACTCTGGGCTTCGGCGCCCACGTTCCGCAGAAACAAGGTGGAGCGCCGGGATATCTCTCCCTCACTCCGCGTGGCGGGTATGCACGTTGGCTCGCAAGCAAGCTCGACACCGCCAAGATCGACCTCGACACGATGGATGCGGTCATGAGGTCCCTCGTCGATGTGCTGGTGAAGGCCGATGTTCTCATCAAGTACAAGGACGCCAAGGGCGCCGATGCCTACCGCCTGCGGGTCCATCAGGTGCGGGCGGTCGCGAGTGACGGTACGCGCGCCGCCCCGGATCCGATCAGGCGCACCGTCGACCCCGAGCGCACTGCTCGCGTGCTGCCCTTCTTCAAGGAGATGTACCAGAAGATCGGCAAGGACCTCGTCGGGCTCGTCGCGCGCGAGCACACGGCTCAGGTGCCGTCGAAGGATCGCGAGGAGCGAGAGGACGCGTTCCGCAAAGGTGAGCTCAAGCTCCTGTACTGCTCGCCGACGATGGAGCTCGGCGTCGATATCGCTAAGCTCAACGCCGTCGGGCTGCGAAACGTACCGCCGACACCCGCGAACTACGCGCAGCGGTCCGGCCGTGCCGGCCGGTCTGGAGACCCAGCATTGGTCGTCACCTATTGCGCGTCTGGGAACGCGCACGACGCCTACTATTTCAAGCGCGGCAACGACATGGTTTCTGGGCGGGTGCAGCCGCCGCGGATCGACCTGACGAACGAAGAGCTTGTCCGTTCGCATGTCCATGCCGTGTGGTTGGCCGCGTCCGGGGCGACGCTCGGACGCTCGATGAGCGAAGTCGTCGACACCACAGCCAAGAACTACGCCGTCCAGCCGGAGCTTTATACGGCGATGACGGCGCCTGACCTTACGAGGAAGGCGCTCGAGGCAGCTCGGCAGGTCCTCGTTCCCCTTCAGCCGGTCTTGGATGATGCCGCCTGGTACGTCGATGACTGGCTGGAGACCGTCGTCGACCAGGCGCGGCAGGAGTTCGATCGGGCGTGCGAACGCTGGCGCACCCTGCACCGTACTGTCAAGGCCGAGATGAACCTGGCCAACGTGCAGGCGCAGATCGCCTCGTCGGCGAAGAAGGACCGGCAGATGGCCCGGTACCGCCATGCCGACGCCCAGCGGCAGCTCGAGCTCCTGCTGAACTCCGGCGAGCAGACTCGACAGGGTGACTTCTACCCGTACCGCTACTTCGCCTCGGAGGGCTTCCTGCCCGGCTACTCCTTTCCGCGCCTGCCGCTCGCCGCGTATATCCCCGGGATTCGGAACGCGAAGAATCGGGATTCCACCTGGCTCCAGCGTGCACGATTCGTCGCGCTGCGGGAGTTCGGACCGCGGGCCCTCGTCTACCATGAGGGCGCCCGCTATCGTGTGGTGCGGGTCAATCTGCCGCGCGACGGCGAGGGCGAGACCGGGAAGCTGACCCTGCACAAGACGTCGTACTGCACGAGATGCGGCTACCACCACGAGCGCGAGGTCGGCATCGACGTGTGTGAGAACTGCGGTGACCAGCTCACGGCGGTTATGGACAGGATGCTCCCGTTGCAGGCTGTCGTCACCCGCCGTGCGGAGCGCATCTCCGCAGACGAGGAGGAGCGCACCCGCGTCGGTTTCGAGGTGCTGACCAGCTACCGCTTCCTTCCCCGCGGCGCGGCCCCCGGCTTCGCCGATGCCAGAGTCGAGGCTTCGGGGACGACGCTCCTCGATCTGCGTTACGGCGACGCGGCCGAGCTCCGCATGACGAACATCGGCGAGCGGCGCCGCAAGAACAAGGACGACCACGGCTTCTACCTCGACACCGTACGCGGGACCTGGCTCACCGAAGCCCGTGCCAAGGAGGCGGACGAGTCGGCAGCCGACGACGAGACGCAAATCAAGGCCGACGACCTCAAGACCGCGCAGAAGGTCATCCCGTTCGTTCAGGACCGGAAGAACATCGCGATGCTGCGCTGGGCCGAGGCGATGAAGCGTTCCGAGGCGGTGACCCTGATGTTCGCCTTGGAACGTGGTGTCGAAGCCACCTACCAGCTCGAAGACTCCGAGCTGTCCAGCGAGCTTCTGCCGGACACTCTTCCCGGTGTCGACCCCGACGCGACGCGCGGGCGCTTCCTGTTGATCGAGTATGCCGAGGGCGGGGCAGGTGTGCTGCGGCTGCTGCAGGCAGGTCCTGCCGCGATGGCGGCGGTCGCTCGCAAGGCGCTCGAGATCATGCACGTCGACCCGGAGACCGGGGTCGACGGCGATGACGCGTGCGTGCGTGGCTGCTACCAGTGCCTTCTGACATACGGCAACCAGGCACACCACGAGACGATCGACCGGCGGTCGGCTGTCAACCGGCTCCTGCGACTGGCTACGGCCACCACGGTGTCGGCGGCTGCCGCGCCGGTACAGACACCGACTGAGATCGCAATGCCGGAGGCGTCCCGTGCCAAGTCACTGATCGAAGCTCTATTAGAGAAAGGTCTCCGCCTTCCGGACCGCGTCGATGGCGAGGTCTCCGGCTTCCTGGCCGACCTCATCTATGACTCGGCGATGACGATTGTTGTCGTGAATGACCTCAAAGCGCCGATCGAGACCCCATGGGACCTCATCGGCGCTGGCTGGAGCGTCGTATCGATCGACGACTCGACCGACCTCGACAAGCTCATCGCAGAGCACCCCTCCACCTTCGGGAGTCTCACCTGATGCCCTACGCCTCCGGAACCCTTGTCCGTACCCGTGGCCGTGAGTGGGTGGTGCTCCCGGACAGCACCGACGACTTCCTCGTGCTTCGGCCCCTGTCGGGCGGCGAGGCCGACATCGCGGGCGTGCTCCCGCACGTCGAGCACGTCGAGGAAGCCACGTTCCCCTTGCCGAGCCTGGACGACGTCGGCGACTACCGCTCGGCGAACTTGCTGCGCGACGCCCTGCGGATTGGATTCCGCTCCACTGGTGGCCCGTTCCGCTCCCTCGCGTCCCTGGCCGTGGACCCGCGTCCGTACCAGTATGTGCCGCTGCTCATGGCGTTGCGCCAGGAAGTCACGCGACTCCTGATCGCCGACGACGTCGGCATCGGCAAGACCGTTGAGGCAGCCCTCGTCGCTCGCGAGCTCCTGGCTCAGGGCTCGGCCAAGGGGCTGACGGTGCTCTGCCCGCCGTCGCTGGCCGAGCAGTGGCAGTCCGAACTCCGCCAGAAGTTCGGCATGGAGACCGTCCTCGTCCTGGGATCCACCGTCACCCGCCTCCAGCGTGGGCTGGCCCATGACGAGTCCATCTTCCAGCGCTACCAGCACACGATCGTCTCGACCGACTTCATCAAGTCCGACCGACGCCGCGACGAGTTCCTGCGCACCGCCCCCGACCTGGTGATCGTCGATGAGGCCCATACGTGCGTCTCGGACGGAACTTCTGGCGGCGGTCGAGGCCGCCAGCAGCGTCACGACCTGCTGCGTAGGCTCGCTGCCGACGCCGACCGGCATCTGGTGCTCGTCACCGCGACGCCGCACTCGGGTAAGGAGGCCGCTTTCCGCAACCTCCTCGCCCTCCTGGATCCGTCCTTGGAGCATGCCGATGTCGCTGGCGACGCAGGCCGACGCCGGCTCGCGCGTCACATGGTCCAGCGGCGCCGGGCGGACATCCGCTCCTATCTCGACGAGGACACCAAGTTCCCGAGCGACCGCGAGACGCGCGAGGTCGCCTACTCCCTGTCACTGACGTACAAGAGGTTCTTCGAGGACGTCGTCGCCTATGCCCGCGGCCAGGTTCAGGACAGGTCCGGGACCACTCTCGACCAGCGAGTCCGTTGGTGGTCTGTGCTCTCCTTGCTCCGTTCGGTTGCCTCGTCGCCCGCAGCAGCATTCGCTACACTGCACGTCCGTTCCTCCGCGCTGTCCGCTGGAACCGCTGATTTGGCGGACACCCTCGGCGCTTCTGCCGTCATGGACCAGGTCGAGGATGATACGACCGACGCCGACGACACCGTGCCCGGCGCGGTTCCCGTGCCCGATGACGCGTCGCCTCACCTGCGTACGCTCCTCAGCCTTCGGAACGCGGCGAACGCGCTCGCCGCGGCGGACGATGTCAAGCTCGTAGCCTTGGTCAAGGAGATCAAGGGCCTGCTCAAGTCCGGTCAGTCGCCGATCGTGTTCTGCCGGTTCATCCCGACGGCCCACTACGTGGTCGACCAGCTCCGGTCGGCCTTCCCGAAGCTGCCGGTCGAGGTCGTCACGAGCGAGCTCGCCCCCGATGACCGCGCAACCCGCGTCCGCGACATCGTCGGCGGGGACGCGCCGCGCGGCCGCATCCTGGTGGCCACCGACTGCCTGTCCGAGGGTGTCAACCTTCAGGATGGCTTCCAGGCTGTGATCCACTATGACCTGGCCTGGAACCCCACCCGACACGAGCAGCGCGAGGGGCGCGTCGACCGATTCGGCCAGCAGGCCGACGTCGTCCGTGCCCTGACGCTCTATGGCGAGGACAACGGTATCGACGGCATCGTCATGAACGTCCTGTTGCGCAAGCACGCCCAGATCCGCAAGGACCTCGGCATCAGCGTCCCGGTCCCCAACGACGCCAGTGACACGGTGCTCACCGCCCTCCTCGAAGGCGCGCTCTTGCGAGGTAATCAGGGCGAGCAGCTCACACTCGACCTCGGCTTGTCCGAAGCCACTGCACTCGACGAGGACTGGCGATCTGCCGCCGACAGCGAGAAGGCCTCCCGTGCCCGATATGCCCAGCACGCGCTGAGCCCGGCCGAGGTCTCCGCAGAGGTCACCGAGGCCAGGTCCCGCTTGGGACGGCCCGACGACGTCGCCCAGTTCATCACCGATGCTCTTGCCCAGCTCGGTGCGCAGACCACCGCTACCGACGACGGATTCGACCTGGCCCTGCCCACGGTTCCGATCGGGCTCAAGGACGCGTTGCGGACCGGCAAGGACACTCTGCGATGGGCCCGTGATCTGCCCGCACCGGTCGGTGCCGCCATCTTGCACCGCACCGACGAGCGCGTAGGCGCCCTGGCGAGATTCGTCCTCGACGGCGCCCTCGACAACCGCGTTGCCGAGGACGAGCGACCGGCCAGGCGCGCTGGCGTCATCACCACCGCGGACGTCTCCACGATGACCGTCCTGCTTCTGGCGCGCTTCCGCGTCCATCTCACGCTCCCCGGGCGATACGGCCTGATCACACAGGTAGCCGAGGAGGCCCGCACGCTCGCCTTCACGGGCAACCCGGCGTCGGCGCGGTGGCTCGACCGCGACCAGATCGATCAGCTCCTCGCGGTCCGCCCGACGTCGAACACCCCGGCTGACCGCGCCCGCGGATTCCTCTCGACGGTCACCGGGGCGCTGTCCGGCCTCCGGCCCGCTCTGGAAGCAGAAGGCCAGAGAGCCGCCGACGAGCTGCGCGACGCCCACACGCGCGTCCGCCGCGCGGCCCGAGGCACCGACCGCGCCGACGGCACCGCAGTTCGCGGACTGACGGTCCGTGCACAGCTGCCCGTGGACCTACTCGGCGTCTATGTCTACCTGCCCGACACGACCCGAGGGAGCGTCGCGTGAGCACCGCGCTGCAAGCCGTCCGCGTCGAGGGCGGCATCGTTCCTGCGACCCTCTTCCAGCGACTCCAGGGCGGCGACCTTTCCGAAGGGTCCCTGTCGCCGTCGTCATACCACCTAGCCGGGCGGGAGACCGTCCGCGACGCCGCGAACCGCGCCTGGACCTACCTCACCGGTGTCTACGAGACGTGGCGTGAGACGCAGGCCAAGGAACCGGGCGGTCTCGACGCGACAACGTCTTCGGCCACCCGCGACCGATGGCTCCTGCCGCTGCTGGACCAGCTCGGCTACGGTCGGGTGCCCGTGCACTCCGGCGCGCTCACCGTGGACGGCAAGGACTTTCCGCTGACCCACCTGTGGCAGCACGTTCCGGTGCAGCTCGTCGGCCCTGGCGTCGACCTCGACCGGCGCCACGCCGGCGTCCAGGGTGCCGCCCGAGCACCTCAGGCTATGGTCCAGGAGCTGCTGAACCGCTCGGACATCCACTTGTGGGCGGTCCTCGCCAATGGCAAGAAGCTGCGCCTGTTGCGCGACTCCACCGCGCTCGCCGGTTCGGCATATGTCGAGTTCGACCTCGAAGCCATCTTCGGCGGCGAGCTCTTTGCCGAGTTTCTGCTGCTCTGGATGCTGTGCCACCAGTCCCGCCTGGAGATCCGCACCGTTGAGCCCGGCACCGACCCGAACCCCGCCGACTGCTGGCTGGAGACCTGGCGCGCCGACACGGTCAAGGCCGGCGCTCGCGCTCTCAACTCACTGCGCGACGGCGTCGAGAAGGCTCTCGAACACTTGGGCAGTGGCTTCATCGCCCACCCTGGCAACGGAACGCTCCGCGAGGACCTTGGCACTGGCAAGGTGACAGACCGCGACTTGCACCGCCACTTGTTGCGTCTTATTTACCGGCTGCTGTTCCTGTTCGTCACCGAGGACCGCGGCATCCTTCTTGATCCGGCCGCTGACCCCGAAGCGCGGCGTCGCTACGAGACGTACCTGTCGACCCGCCGCCTGCGCGAGACGGCTCGTGTCCGACACGGCTCGGCTGCATACAGCGACTTGTGGCAAGGACAGCGCCTCGTCCTCAACGCCCTCGGCGGCGATGGCGAACCGGCCCTCGGTCTGCCCGCGCTCGGCGGTCTTTTCGACCCCGAAGAGAACAGAGGTGAGCCACTTCTGGAGGCTGAGCTCGCCAACGACGCGGTCCTGGAGGCCGTCCGCTCGTTGTCCTGGATACAGCGTGGCGACCGTCTCCAGCCCGTCGATTACCGCAACCTCGGCGCCGAGGAACTCGGAAGCGTCTACGAGTCGCTCTTGGAGCTGGTCCCGAAGGTCTCCCTCCTGGACCGCACTTACAAGCTGGAGCATCTCAGCGGGAACGAACGCAAGACCACTGGTTCCTACTACACCCCGCCTGCGCTGGTCTCGGCGCTCCTGGACACAGCACTGGACCCGGTGATCGACGAGGCTGTCTCGGGTGCGGCCGACGCGGTCGATGCGGAGAAGCGACTCCTTGCACTTACCGTCTGTGATCCGGCGTGTGGTTCCGGAGCCTTCCTCGTCGCGGCAGCCCGGCGCATTGCTCGGCGGCTGGCCATGATCCGGGCGGATGAAGACGAGCCCACGCCTGCGGACGTCCGTCACGCTTTGCGCGACGCCGTCGCCCGCTGCATCTACGGGGTTGACATCAATCCGCTTTCCGCAGAGTTGGCCAAGGTCTCGCTCTGGCTTGAGGCCATCGAGCCCGGCAAGGCGCTGGGGTTCCTCGACGCCCGCATCAGGGTTGGCAACTCGCTGCTCGGCGCCACGCCCTCGCTTCTCAAGAACGGCCTTCCCGACGACGCGTTCAAGGCTCTGGCCGGGGACGACAAGAAGTACGCCTCGGCAGTCAAGAAGCGCAACAAGCAGGAGCGGGGTGCGGGCCCGGGACGCTTCGGGCCCGGCGGCCAGGACATGTTCGAGCTCGACTTCGGAGGCGGCCTCGTCCACGACCTCGCTGAGGCACGTACTGCCTTCGCTCGCGTGTACGACGACGCCGCCTCCGTACGGCAGCAGGCACGCCAATGGCGGGCCTACGCTGCCAATCCCGACTATGTTCACCGCAAGATTCACGCCGATGCCTGGTCCGCTGCGTTCGTCTGGCCGCTTCGACCGAACGACCTCTCCATCGCATCCTCCGAGCGCGCTCCCGTGGTGGACGCGCCGACCAGCGCGGTCCTGCGCCGACTGGAAACAGACCCGGACGCTGACGTGCTCGCCGCGACTCGCGCCCAGGTCGAGGCCATCGCCGACGAGTACCGGTTCTTCCACTGGCACCTGGAGTTCCCCGAGATTTTCGACCGCCCTGGTGGTCGTGCTGGGGACGCGGGATGGACCGGCGGCTTCGACTGCATGATCGGCAACCCGCCCTGGGAGCGCGTCAAGCTCCAGGAGCAGGAATTCTTCGCTGGCCGTGATCCGGAGGTCGCCAAGGCGCCGAATACTGCCGCCCGACGACGCCTCATCAACGCGCTCATGGACAGCGATGACGCCGTCGACCGCGCCTTGTACCGCGAGTACACGGCGGCTCTGCGACGGGCCGACGGCGAGAGCAAGCTCCTACGGACCTCCGGGTCCTATCCGCTCGCCGGCCGCGGCGACGTCAACACTTACGCGGTGTTCACTGAACTGTTCCGGACGCTCACAGGCCCGAACGGGCAGGCTGGCGTCATCGTGCCGACCGGAATCGCCACAGATGCCACCACCCAGCACTTCTTCCGCGACCTCGTGGAGACGAAGAGCATCGCGGCGCTGTATGACTTCCAGAACGGGATCCCGAAAATTTTCGAGGGCGTTGACTGGCGTCAGAAGTTCTGCTTGCTCACCATGACGGGCCGATCGCGCTCGGCGAACCGCACCGACTTCGCCTTCTTCCTGTACGACGCCCGCGACATCGCTTCGCGATCATTTGGTCTCACGCCTGACGAGATCCTTCTACTCAACCCCAATACGGGTACTCTCCCGATCTTCCGCACCCGCCGCGATGCGGAGATCACGCTCGGCATCTACCGACGCGTACCGGTCCTGATCAACGAGGCAAAGGTCAGGGAGGGGGACCCAGACGGCAACCCGTGGGACGTCAAGTTGATGACTATGTTTCACATGTCAAACGACTCACACCTATTCCGGACTCGTGAACAGCTCGAGGCCGAAGGTTGGGTGTTGGAAGGC
>NZ_BAAGRL010000013.1:31128-77386 GCF_054782975.1 Myceligenerans halotolerans | reverse complement strand
CTACGAGGCCAAGATGATGCACCAGTTCGACCATCGCTGGGCCACCTACGAGCCCGGCGGCACCGTTCGCGAAGTCACGCTCGCCGAGAAGCGAGACCCGTCGTTTTCCGTGCTGCCCCGGTACTGGGTGCAGCAACACCATGCCACCGACGCGATCAAGGGCCGCTGGGAGAAGACGTGGTTGCTGGGCTGGCGGGACATCGCCCGAGCGACGGACGAGCGCACGATGATCGCGTCGTTCTCGCCGATAAACCCAGTAGGCCACAAGGTGCTGATCATGTTGGGGGCGGCACCGGGAGCGGAACTCTTGCCGGTGGCTCTGAACACGTTCGTCGCCGACTATGTCCTGCGTCAGGCGATGGGGGGAACGAGCGCAAGCTACTTCATCGTGAAGCAGATGGCGATTCTCCCGAGGTGGGGCATGGATGCGGGGTCCTGGCTCGGTGACACTTCGGGATGGTTGTGCAAACGCCTCGTCGAGCTCGTCTTCACGGCGTATGACATGCGGGCCGTGGCAGGGTCGCTAGGGGACGCAGGCGAGCCGTTCGTATTCGATCCTGAGCGGCGGGCTTTGATCAGGACGGAACTCGACGCGGCCTTCTTCCACCTGTATGGGCTGGATCGGATGTCGGTCGACCATGTCATGGAGACATTCGGCGTTCGGCGGAAGTACGACGTCGACGCGTTCGGTGAGTACCGCACGAAGCGGCTCGTGCTCGAGATCTATGACGCTATGGCCGAGGCGATCGCGACCAGTACTACATTCAAGTCCACCATCGAACCGGCGCCCGGAGACGGTCGGCGCCATCCAGTCGAGAGGCGGTCACCACGTGACAGAGACCGATGAGCGGATGCTGCCGCTCTACGAGGCGAAGATGGTGGACCAGTACGACCACCGTGATGCCGACGTAGTGAAGAGCCCCACAGCGGGGAAGCGGCAGAACCAGCCGCAGTACCTGACGGAGTCCGAGCATTGGGATCCGTCGCGCATGCCGCAGCCGAGCGTATGGATCGCCGAGTCCGATCTTCCCGACGACGCGCCGAGTTGGCTGACTGGCTTCGCCGACGTCACTAGTACTACCAATGAGCGCACGGTGCTGGCTTCAGCGCTGCCGCGTTCTGCGGTGGCGAACACGTATCCGATCATCGATGCGTCGGACCGCGCCTGCCTTGTGGCCCTGCTAAATTCGTTCGTTCTCGACTACGTCGCACGGCAGAAGGTTCCAGCACTCCACCTCAACTTTCGGTACGTGATGCAGTTTCCAGTGCCGCCGCCGGAGGAGCTTGAGGAGCCGATGGTGGTCTGGGGCGGTGCCCTTCGCGACTGGACCCACTCGCGGGTCCTTGAGCTCCAGTGGAACGCGTACGACATGGTCTCCTTCGCGGCAGACCTTGGAGATACTGGCGAACCGTTCGTCTGGGACTCCGAGCGTCGTGCTCGGCTCCGTGTCGAGCTCGATGCTGCTTTCTTTCATCTGTACGGCATCGGTCGGCAGGATGTCGACTACATCCTGGAGACGTTCGGCGGCGTCCGGAAGAAGGACCTCAAGGCCCACGGCGAGTACCGCACCAGGCGGCTGATCCTGGAGGTCTTCGACGCGATGCAGCGAGCGATCGACACGGGCACGGAGTACGAGACGATCCTCGACCCACCGCCCGGACAGGGAGCACGCCACGGGCGAACTGCTGGGGCTGATTCCTGATGGCACCGTCTATCAGTGACCTCGACATGCGCGAACGGATCAGGCTTACGTCGAGGGCCGCGTACGTCGTCCTCGACCACCTGTTCGCCGATCGTCGTTCCGTGATCGACTCGTCCCGGACCATCTGGGTCGCCGATGTCGCCGAACGTCTGCGGTCGGCCATTGAGGACAGCCTGGAGCAGGGGACGGACCCCTTCTACGTGAAGCTTCAGCGGCAGCTCGCGAATCAAGATCGCGACGTGAAACTACTTGCGGCGGAGCTCACCTACCTGCGGGAGGTGCCGTTGGTCCCCGGGAACATGCGGCCCGAGACCAAGCAGGAGCACGTCGAGAAGATCCTGTCGTGGACGCCCGGTACGCCGACCATTCCGCTGGCGATGCTTGAGGGGTTGCGGAGCCCGGGCGCGTTCCATGGCGGTCAGGGGTACTCCCAGAGCGCCTGGCGACATGTGGTGTGGCTCGCCAAGGTCGTCGTTTGCTGGGACCAGCTGCCCGATGACGTCCGGGCGTATGCCACGAAAGACCCTTGGGCGTTCCGTGACGTCGTCGACCAGGTTTCGGGCAGCGTGCCGACAATCCGGAACGCGCTGCTGTTCCTGGCGTTCCCGGAGCACTTCGAGCGCACGGTCAACGACGCCCAGAAGAGGGCGATCCGGGAGAGGTTCGCAGATCGGCTCCCGTCAGGATCGCAAACCGGTTCGGTCGATCTGGACCGTGACCTGTGGGAGATTCGTAAGGCGATCGAAGCTGAGCAGGATGGAAAGTACGTCAACTTCTACGACGAGCCCTTCGTCTCGGCATGGTGGCAGAGCAAGCACGTAGACGATCGCGCCTGGGCGGTCCGGCCGAAACCGGCCGGCAAGGAGCTCGTCGACCGGTGGCTGGGAGAGGGGTTCGTCTCGCTTGCGGCCACGTACCTTGGCGACGTCGAGCCGGGTAGCGACAAGACGACGGTCCGAACGGCGATCGAGGAGAGGTACACGCATGTCGACTATGCCCAGCGGGTCGCGCTGACGGAGGACTACTTCGACTTCCTCTCGCGAATGAAGGACCAGGACCTGGTCGTCGCGCGGCATGACGATGTCGTGCACGTCGGCCGAGTCAGTGGCCTGGCATCGTACGCAAGCGAGGAGCCTCGGCTGCGACTGCCAGTCATCTGGGAGTCCGACCCGATCGACGATGGGGCACTTTCGGAGCAGGTTCGGTCATTGCTCAACGTCCCTGACCGGTCTGTCGTTGACCTCACAGCGGTTCGTGACGACTTTGAGGCGCTGCTACCGACCAGTAAGGGGGAGTCGACCGTCGACCTGGTGGACGATGCGTCAGATGTGGCCTCGTCGGTGTCCGGCACAATAACCCTGCGACGGGCCGACGAAGCCTTGGCGCGGGCGACCTACACCGACGTGGCATGGCTGGACGAGTACATCGGCCTGCTGGAGTCGCGCCGTCAGGTGATCGTCCATGGGCCGCCGGGTACGGGGAAGACATATCTCGCCCGCAAGATTGCCCGGCACATCGCCGGGGACGAGCAGGTACCGCTCGTCCAGTTCCATCCGTCGTATGCGTATGAGGACTTTTTCGAGGGGTTCCGGCCGCGGGCACAGGGCGACGGCTCGCTCACGTTCGACAAGGTTCCCGGGGTGCTGCGGTCGATCGCAGCTGCGGCGAGGAAGGACCCGTCGTCGCCATATGTACTGATTATCGACGAGATCAACCGAGGCAACCTGGCCAAGGTCTTCGGCGAGTTGTACTTTCTCCTCGAGTACCGCGACGAGGCGGTAAGCCTGCAGTACTCGCCCGGTGAGCGATTCACGCTCCCGAAGAACCTGTATCTCATCGGCACGATGAACACTGCCGACCGGTCGATCGCGATGGTCGACATGGCGATCCGACGCCGGTTCGCGTTCATCGAGATGCACCCGGACGTCCAGCCCGTGGCTGGGCTGCTCAGTCGGTGGCTGGCCGCGAACGAACAGCATGACGCGCGGGCTGAGCTGCTTGTAGCGGTGAATCGGGAGATCGGTGCCGAGGATCGGGAGTTCAAGATCGGCCCGTCGTACCTGATGCGGGACGAGGCCAGTACAAATGAGGGCCTGGAGCGGATCTGGCGGCATGAGATCCTGCCGCTGCTCGAAGAGCACTACTACGGTCGGCTGACCCGCGAGCAGGTGGTAGCGACCTTCGGGCTGGACGTGCTGAGGCGTCGGCTCGTATCTGGAGCGTCTGACGACGGGGGCGGGGCGGCAAGTGAGTGAGGGCGAAGACTCGGCCTTGGACGCCTGATGCGTGTCGAGCTCGCGGAGAATGACGCGGAGGGCAGGGTCGTGGCGCTCTCCGACGAAGATGCTTCAATGCTTGCCAACGCCCGCCTCGTGAACGTGCGGCGTGATAGTCAGGGGGCCTGGCGGCTGGTTCCGCGACGCAACCGCGTCGGCGCGGTTCGGGTCGCGGACCTCGATCTGGTCGTGCGACCGAAGGCGCCCTTCGCTTCAGTGATCTTCATGCTGGGGTATGCGCGCGACCCGGGGTTCAAGGCACGCGAGCTCGACGGACTTGATGATGACGACCTGTGGGCGGCCGTGGGTGAGACCTTGGCGCGGCTGGCGGAGCGGGCGCTGCTGCGAGGTGTACTACAGCGATACGCGGCGCGTGAAGAATCGCTGGCAGTGTTGCGAGGCCGGATGCGAGTCGCAGACCAGGTTGCTACTAGGCCAGGTGTGTTGTTGCCGCTCGAGGTGACCTATGACGAGTTCACGGTCGACATCCCCGAGAACCAGATCTTGCGAGCAGGTTTGCGGCGCATGATGTTCGTGCCACGTCTCCCGGATGACACAAAGCGCCGACTCGGGCACCTGGCCGGCCGGCTCGATGGCGTCTCAGCACTGAGGCCAGGGGCGCAACTGCCGATCTGGGCGTCGTCGCGGGTCAACCTTCGCTACCAGCCGGTAGTGCGACTGGCCGAACTCGTACTCCGTTCGATCGGCCTGTCCACCAACGCTGGACAGGCGCCGGTCGCGTCGTTCGTGGTTGATATGGCGACCGTGTTCGAGGACTTTATTGGGGTCGCGCTCCGCGAAGCGTTGGTTGTGGCCTCCCCTCGCGGGCGGACGATTGAGCAATACCAGGCGTGGATGGACGAAGAGGCGCGAGTGCGAATCCGCCCCGATCTGGTGCACTTGGTCGGTGGACGAGTGCGCCTTGTCGTCGATGCCAAATACAAGCTCGGGAGTGGCCGGGGTAGGTACCCCACGCCGGATGTGTATCAAATGCATGCGTACTGCACGGCGCTTGGGCTGCGGAAGGGATATCTGCTGTATGTCGGGTCAAGGTCTGAAGAAGCGGTTCCAGCGGAGCATCGCATACTGAACACGGATATCGCAGTCGTGCGATGGCCGCTTGACGTGCGCGTGCCACCCAGCCAGCTCTTGGCGCGTATCGAGCAACTGGCGAAGACCGCAATACGAATAGACGAATAGACTTAGCGTGTTGGGCTATCGCGCCCAACCTTGCGGCGGTGGCGCGTGGAATCGCACCTTGGTTGCGCCTGATCTGGCTGCGGCGTCGTGCATCGAGGGCCCGCCTGGGGGCCAGAGGCACTCGGTAGGCGACAATGGCAGCCGTGAGCGCCGACCTCGCCGATGCCCTCGGTACCCACGAGACGGCCTCGCTCGAGTTCAAGGACTACTCGAACGTCCGCAACCGCCTGAACGACGTCGCCAAGAATGTCTGCGCCATGGCCAACGATCTGGCCGGTACCGGTGGTGGCGACATCCTGATCGGTGTCAAGGACGACGGGACGCCGGCCGACTCGGTCGACACGAGTGATCAGACGCGGCTCGCGCTCACCGACCTGCGGGACAACGGCAGGATCCTGGACCGCCCCTCACTGACGGTGGAGGTGGCTACCTATCGGGGGCGGGATGTCATTCGGATCAGGGTCCGGGCGTCCGCGACGCCACCCGTCAGGTTCGACGGCCGGTGCTGGGTCAGGCCCGGCCCGAGCATTAGCGAGGCAACGCGCGACGACGAGCGCGTGCTGTCCGAGCGCCGCCGTGTTGCCGACGGCCCGTTCGATACTCGTGTCGCACTGGGCACCACGCTCGACGAGCTCGACCTCGAGATGTTCCGGTCCACTTATCTCCCCGCGATGGTCGACCCGGAGGTCATCGCCAAGAACGGCCGATCTGTCGGACTCCCGCTCGCGTCGCTTCACCTTGCCCAGAGGTCAGGCGATCCGGTCCCGACGATGCTCGGACTGCTGGCGATCGGCTTCGACCCCAGCAACAGGATTCCCGGCGCCTACGTGCAGTTCGTGCGCTACCAAGGAACGGACCTCACCGCCCCCATCGCTGACGAACGTGAGCTCCGGGGGAACATGGTTGACGTGGCGAATGGCCTGTCACCGCTCGTCAGGGGGCACGTGCGCAGCCGTCTGGTGAGCGGCGGCGGGTTCCGGGAGGAGCAGGCTCCCGACTATCCGATCGAGGCGTTGCGCGAGACCTTCATGAACTCGCTCATGCACCGGAACTACGAGACGTCGAACGCCCCTGTCCGGATCCTCTGGTTCGACGACCGCGTCGAGGTGAGCAATCCCGGTGGACCGTTCGGTCAGGTCAGGAGTGACAACTTCGACAGGGTGACGGACTATCGGAACCCGTCGCTGGCCGCGGCGATGAAGGCGCTCGGCTACGTCAACCGCTTCGGTCGCGGAATTGGTCGCATACGGGAGTCGCTCCGTCGTAACGGCAATCCTGAACCGGAGTTCGTCGTCGACGACGCGTCGTGGACAGTCACCGTTCGGACGGCAGCATGACCACCACGATCGCGTTCTTCAACAGCAGGGCCGGTGTCGGCACGACCACGCTGGCCTACCACCTGGCGCACATGTTCAGCCGGCTCGGTGTGACCGTTCTCGCGGCTGACCTCGATCCACAGTCGACTCTTACGTCGATGTTTCTCGACGAGTCCGAGCAGGAAGAGTTGTGGTCCGCGCCCTCTCCACCGACGGAGCAGGAAGCCGCGTGCTCGGAACATCCAGTGCATTCGCCTCGAGTCCATGGTGTGCCCACCATCGCGGACGGGGTCCGGTCGGTCCTCGAAGGGGTGGGCGACTCCAAAGAGCCGGGCGACGTCGGCCCGGTCCGTCCCGCGCAGATCGACTCAGGCCTCTGGCTGTTGCCCGGAAGCATCGACCTGAGCCGCTTCGAGGATCAGCTGGCACGTGCGTGGCCCGAGTCGCTCGCCGGCGAATATGCCGCGTTCGAGACGACGACGGCGGTTCCTCGGATCGTGGCGCGCGCCAGCGAACATGTACGTGCGGAGGTCGTCATCATCGACGTCGGCCCCAGCCTGGACGCGGTCAGCCGGGCCACGCTCCTTGCCGCCGACCACGTTCTCGTGCCACTGACGGCCGACATCGTCTCGCTCAGAGGCCTGTCCAATCTCGGGCCCGCGCTGCGTCGCTGGCGTCGGGAGTGGCAGGACCGGATATCGCTGCCGCTCCCTGGCGACTTCGTGGTCCCACCAGGAGCCATGGATCCGCTGGGTTACGTCGTCATGCAGTCCGAGATGCGGCTGGATCGACCGGTCAATGCGCGATGGCTCGCCCGAATCCCGGAGGAGTTCAGCACGGCGGTCCTCGGCGCTGGCGTGCCGGGTGACCGACCAGACGAGATCGCGACCCTGCGCAACTACCGGAGCCTGATGCCACTCGCGCACGATGCGAGAAAGCCGATGTTCGACCTCCGTGCCGCTGACGGCGCGATGGGTAGTACCCAGGCCTACGTCACGACGTGCTTCCAGGAGTTCCGGTCCCTGGCCGAGCGAGTCCTCTCGCTGGTGGGCGTGTCCAGGTCATGAGGCCCGCGTGAGACGTCAAGCCTCCTCCTCGATCAACGGCCCGATCACCTCCACAGCACGCCACCCCGCCCGCGGCGGCGCCCCGTGACTCGACCAGATCGGCTTCCCCTCGGTCGCCACGAACGTCGCTCCACGGCGTCCGAGCGCGTTGGTCACCTTGGGTGAGGGGTGCTTCGGGTCGGCGTCGGCCGAGCTCACGACCGCCGTCGTCGACGTGTGGGGCTGTCCTTGGCGGCCGATGATCCGGTCGAGTGTGCTGGGTGAGAGGTTGCGGCGGTTTCCGTGGTGGGGCACCTGGAACAGGCTGACGGGTGCGGCGCGGAACGGTCCGAGCAGGGACTCGTAGTAGCCGGCGGCGGCGCCCAGGCCGCGGAGGCCGGCGTCGCCCGTGAAGAGGAGCCGGCGGCCGTCGCTCTGGATGAGGGTGATGACCGAGGTCTCGTTCCGTGCGCTCGTTTCCACGTCCTCGGCGAGCGTCTCTTCGGGATAGCCCCAGGCGGCGACGCTGCGGAGGAGGTCGCGCAGGCCTCCGGTCGCGGCCGTCATCGCTCTGGCGACGATGCCTGACCGTCCTTCGTCGAGGTGCTCCTTGAGCAGGGACTCGTAGAAGTCGGGCGTCGGGCCGAGGATGGTGAGCTGCCCGTTGAACCGGGATTCGCCCATGAACGGCTCGACGACCGTGGTGCCGCGACGCTTCGCGGCGTCGATGAGGTGGTCGACGGCCGCGATGTTGCTGAAGTGCTTCTGGACGTCGCGAGGCGAGGCGTGGAGCTTGGGGCAGTGGATCAGGAGCTCGGCGACGTCGAGCTCCTCGACGACGGTCTGGATGCCGTCGATGTGATCGGCGTCGGGGTGGGTGCTGACGGCCAGGTCGACACGGCTGGTGCCGTAGTGCTGCCGCACGTGCTCGACGACCTTGCTGCCGACCGTTGTGAAGCCGGCGTCGATGACGACGACGCGCTCGGTGTTCGTCGCGTCCTCGGTGAAGCGGATCGTGATGGCGTCGCCGTTCCGGGTGCTCGGCTCGCCCTCGGTGGCCTCGACGGGCAGGAAATCGACCTCGTACACGTGCTGCCTCTTTGTGTTCGCGGTTGCCGCCCCTGCGATGCCAGCGTCGCACCGGGCGCCATCGCGCGCACGCCCGAATCGGGTGAAGCCAGAGTTTTGCGCTATCCAGAACTGGCTTTCCTGGGGCTGGGCGGAGTAATGGCCTTTCCGTGGCGCACGGTCCCTGCGCACCTGCCCCCCGCCTCGTAGACTCTCCGGGTGATCCCACCTGCCCTCGACCTCCACCGCCGTGCCCTGAACCGCGCCACCGAGACCGAGGAGCCCCGCGCGTGATCACCCGCGCCCAGGGCGCGTACGAGGGCGCCCTCCGCGCCTTCCAGGAACCCATGCTGGACCTCCTGCACCGCAAGTACGCCCCCCTCGTCGTGTCCCTGCTCTCCCTCGTCTTCACCCCGGAGCGGCCCACGGTCCCGGTCGCCGACGCGCACACCGAGATCGGCGACGCCCTCGACCAGTTGCGCGCCCAGGGCTACGAGTTCCGCGACGACGGCGCCCGCGCGATCCCGGAGGGCAGCGCCCGTGACCTGTGCCGCCAGTGGGCCGACGTCGGCTGGCTGATCCGCCGGATCGCGGACGACGACGTCGAGGTCTACCAGCTCTCGGCGCACGCCGTCGGCGCCCTGGAGGTGGCCGGCCGGGCGGGCGGCACGCGCGCGCGGGTCTCGGAGTCGCGGGTGCGCACCCTGCTGGACGCCGTCGAACACCTCGCCCAGGACGCCGACCCGGACGTGCTCGCCCGCATGGCGCGCCTGGACACCCAGATCCGCCGCCTGCAGGCGGAACTGGACCAGATCCAGCGCACCGGGGCGATCGACGACGTCGCCGACGAGGTCCTGCTGGAGGAGGCGGAGAACGTCCTGCACCTGGTGCGCGAGCTGCCGGCGGACTTCGCACGGGTGGCGGAGTCGATCAAGTCGATGCAGCGCAGCGTCATCACGGGCCTGCGGCAGGACGAGCGCCCGTCGCAGGAGGTGCTGCGCGAGTACCTGGAGCGCGCCGAGCACGTGAGCGAGGCGACGCCGGAGGGGCGCGCCTTCGCGGGTGCGCTGCGGCTGCTGGGCGATCCGGAGCGGATGGACGAGCTGTCCGAGCATCTCGACGTCGTGCTGCGGCACCGGTTCACCGAGCGCCTGCCCGCCACGCAGCGGGAGGAGCTGCGCGACATCGGGCGCCGGATCGCCCGCGGCGTCGACGAGGTCAACCGGACGCAGCGGCAGGCGTCCTCCGTGATCACCACGCAGGTGCGCAACCATGACCCGCTGCGCGACCGGCAGGTCGACGAGCTGCTGCGCGAGGTCATGACCGGCCTCCAGACGTGGGTCCCGGCCACCCGCCCGGGCCAGGACGTGGCGCCGCTGCGGCGGCTTCCGGTCCCCGAGATCGGGAACCTGCGCCGGACGACGAACGACCTGCGCCCGCCGCAGCCGCCCGCCCCGCTCGCCGAGTGGGACGACGGCGCCGGGCCGGCCCCGGACGACGGCTCCCGCGAGTGGGGCGGCCCGCACTACGGTCCGCTGGCGGAGCGCCTGCGCTCCCTGGCGGCCGACGACGGCGCGGACCTGGCCGCCGCGTTCGCGTCCGCACCCGAGGAGTACCGGCGCCCGGTCGACCTGCTGGGTCTGCTGGAGATCGCCGACCAGCACGACATGACCGAGACCGACGAGGTCGCGTACGTCGAGGCGATCCGCCCGGACGGCTCCCGCCGCCGGTTCGCCTTCGGCGGCGTGACGGTACGCATGAAGGAAGACACGGATGACTGAGGCCGACGAGGCGTCGAGGTACGACGACGAAACGCCCGCGGGCGCGGACGCGGACGCCGGCATCGTGCCCGACTCCGGATTCATCGACACCGTCCCCATGGAGGAGGACCCCCACGAGCTCTTCCCCGGCGACTCCGGCGGCATCCCTGACCCCGAGGTTCGCCGCGTCCTGGTCCGTCTCCTGCAGCGCCGGTTCCTGGTCGCCGAGCGGAACCCGGCCCAGTGGCGCATCCTCCTGGAGAACCAGCAGACCCTCGAGTCACGCCTGCACGACCTGTTCGTGCAGCTGGTCGTCGACCACGACCGCGGCATCGCCTACAAGAAGCAGGTCCGCTCCGCCGAGCTGGACGTGCCGATCCTCCTCAAGGACGACGCCTACAACCGGGCCGAGACCCTGGTGCTGGTCCACCTGCGCACCATCTTCCAGCGGGAGCGCGGCGCGGGGGAGACGTCGGCCCGCGTGGACGTCGAGGAGATCGAGCAGACGGTGCTGACGTACTACGACGTCGACGACGCCGGCCTGGCCACGCGGCAGAACGAGATCCGCGGCGCGGTACGCCGCCTCGCCAAGGAGGGCGTCGTCCAGCTGGAGTCCGAGGGGCGCTACCGCGTGACGCCTCTGGTCGAGATCGTGCTCAGCAACGAACGCCTCGTCGAGCTGCGCGCCTGGCTCGCCGAGCAGAACGGCACGCCCGAGGAGGCCGCCCGATGACCATGATCGACACCCTCTTCGGCCTGATCCCGCAGGCCTCGACGGGCCAGCAGTGGGTCGCCCGCGACCTCCAGCTGGTGAACTGGGGCGGCTACGACGGCCACCACCGCATCCGGCTCGCCCCCACCGCGACGCTGCTGTCCGGCGGCTCGGGGTCGGGCAAGTCGACTCTGATGGACGCCTACATCGCCCTGCTCATGCCGCACACGACGCCGTTCAACGGGGCGTCGAACGGCGGCGTCGTCGGGCGCCCGCGCGGGAAGGACCAGCGCAACGTCCTGTCCTACGCCCGCGGCAAGCTCGACGAGTCCCGCACCGACGACGGCACCCGCCAGCGCGTGCTCCGCGGCGACACGCGCGACACCTGGTCGGCGATCGCGATGACCTGGGCCGACCAGTCCGGCACCGAGTTCACGGCCCTGCGCGCCTGGTACGTCCCGGCCGCGGCCCGCACGCTCGACGACGTCACGGCCCTGCGCGCGACGTACGACGGCGCGTTCGGGCTGCGGGACCTCATCCCGGCGGCGGAGCAGCGGCTCGCCGCCGGAGCGGTCAGGGCGGCCGGCCTGACCCCGTTCGACACCGACCGCGACTTCACCGCCCGCCTGCACTCCACCCTCGGGATCGGTGCGACGGGCAACGGCGCCAAGGCCGTCGGGCTGCTGGGCCGTATCCAGGCCGGGCAGCAGATCACCACGGTCGACGCCCTGTACAAGGCGATGGTCCTGGAGGAGCCGGAGACCCTCGCCAAGGCGGACGACGTCGTCGAACACTTCGACAAGCTCACCGGCACCCGCGATCAGATGGTCACCGCCCGGCAGCAGGTCGCGGCCCTCGTGCCGATCCGTGAGGACCGTGCGTCGATCGAGGCGGCGCGGGAACGCCTCGCCGTCGTCGACCAGGTCGGGTCGTTCGACGACGGCGCGTCGCCCGCTGCGCTGTGGCGGCACGAGCGACGCCTCGGCCTGCTGCGCGACGTCGAACGCGACCTGCAGCGCGAGCGGCGCGACGCGAAGGGGATCGTCGAGGAGACGACGGCGCGGATCGCCGCGTCGCGGTCCGAGCTGGACGGCGTGCGCGAGACGCTGCGTGCGTCGGGCGGCGACCGGATCGAGCAGGCGAACCGCGAGCTCACAGGCGTCCGGTCGCGGCTCGGCGACGTGCGGCGGGCGCGGCGCCGGCTCGACGACGCCCTCGGCGTACTGGACGTCACCGTCTCCTCCGAGGCCGAGTTCGCGGCGGTCGCGTCCCGTTCCCGTGCGGCGCTGGAGGACGACGACGCGAAGCGGGCCGCCCGGGAGGCGTACGGCACCGCGATGTCCGCCCGGAAGGAGGCGCGCGAGAAGCTGGCCGGGCTCGAGAAGGATCGCGCGGCGGCAGCCGAGCGCACCGGCAACATCCCCGGCTATCTGCACCGCGCCCGGGCCGCGCTGGCACAGGCTGCGGGCATGACGGTCGACGAGCTGCCGTTCGTCGGTGAACTCCTGGAGGTCCGCACCGAGTTCGAACCCTGGCGTGGCGCCTTCAACCTGGCCCTCGGTGGATTCGCGACGGTCATGCTGATCGACGCGGGACGCCTCAACGCGTTCCGCAAGGCGATCGACAGCGTCCCGACGTCGTCCCGCGTCAACTTCCAGGGCGTCCCCACCGGGCAGCGGGACACGGTGGGCCTCGACTCCCGCACGCTCCCGGGGCGGCTGGACGTGCGCGAGGGCCCGTTCACCGGCTGGCTGAAGAGCGAGCTGCACCGGCGGTTCGCCTACGTCTGCGTCGACACCCCGGGGCAGCTCTCCCAGCATCCCAAGGCCCTGACCCGGCAGGGGCAGGTGTCCGAGGGGCATCGCGGCGCGCACGGCGGCGACCTGCGGGGCAACGTCCTCGGGTTCACCAACAGCCGGCGCCTGGCCCACCTCGACGAGCAGATCGCCCACGCCACCCGCGACGTCGAGGCCGCGGAGCAGCAGCTGGAGCAGGCCGACCTCGCCCTGAACCGGTACGACGACGCCCGGGGTGCCCACGCCGTCGTCGGCGAGCTGACCTGGGCGCAGGTCGACGTCGCCGCCCTCGAGGCCGAGGAGGCGGGCTGGACCCGGGTCATCGACGAGGTCACCGGAGCCAACCCCGACATCGCGCGTCTCCAGGAGAAGGCCGTCGAGCTCGACGGGCGGATCGACGATCTCAACCAGGCGCTCGGCAAGGCCAAGGGGCGCGTCGAGGCTCTGGGCGACCGCTGGTCCGGCGTCGTCGAGGAGGTAGACGCCGCGCAGCAGGCCCTCGACGACGCCGCCGGGACCGACCTGACGCAGAGCCAGCGCGACTACCTCGAAGGACTCTTCGAACCGGCCGGCGCCGGCCAGACGGCCGCTCCTGGCTCAGTGGCGTCCGTCGTCACTTCGCCGGCCGGAGCGTCGAGCCCGGGGACGTCCGTTTCGGGGTCGTCCGACTCCGCGTCCGTCGCGCTCGCCGCGTTCGACGGCGCACTCCGCCAGGCCGACGCCAGGCTGCGGACCGACCGCGAGGCCGCGCAGACCACCATCCGCACCGCCAGGACCGCGCTGGCCAGAGCCTTCGAGACGTTCAAGCAGCGCTGGCCCGACCCGAACCTCGGCACGGACCCGGACGCGTCCTACGCCGACTACGACCGCATCCTTACCGACCTGCAGACCCACGGCATCCACGAACTCGAGGCCGAGTGGCGCAACAGCCTCCTGCGGCTCTCCGGCAACGACCTCACCGACCTGCACAGCTCGCTGTCCGCCGCGGTCCGTGAGATCAAGGAGCGCATCGGCCCCGTCAACGACATCCTCGCCGGCCTCCCCTTCGCCGACGACCACCACCGCCTGCGCATCGACGCCCGCGACAACCAGTCCGCCGTCGTCGCCGCCTTCCGCAAGGAACTGCGCGCCCTGCGCGAACGACTGACCCAGGACGCCGACGAGGCCGAACGCGAACGGCGCTACCACCGCATGGCGAAGGTCGTCGACCGCATCCGCCGCACGGCACCCGACTTCGCCGACCTCGTCGACGTCCGCCGCCACGTGCGCCTCAGCGCCGAGAAGGTCGACCTCGAGGGCAACCACGTCGCCCTCTACGACCACATCGGCGAGAAGTCCGGCGGCGAGTCCCAGGAACTCGTCGCGTTCATCGTCGGCGCCGCCCTGCGCTACCAGCTCGGCGACGCCGGAGCCGAACGCCCCCGCTACGCACCCGTCTTCCTCGACGAGGCACTCATCAAGGCCGACGCCCGGTTCACCGGACGCGCCGTCGGCGCCTGGCGCGGCCTCGGCTTCCAGCTCGTCATCGGCGCCCCGAACGACAAGTACAGCGCCCTCGAACCGCACGTCGACATGAAGTACGTGGTCCTCAAGGACACCACCGGGCGCTCGCGGACCAAGCCCGTGGCGGGCCTGGACGACACGACCCCGGCATCGTGAACGCACGGCTCGTCTCCCCGCACGAGGCGGGACAGCAGATCGCGGCACGGCTGACCCGACGCTGGGCGGAGGCGATCTGCGCCGAGGCTGCGGAGGAGGCGGGCGGGCACGGGCCCGCAACGGATGGAGGCGGCGCCGTACCGGGCAGGCAGGCCTCGACGTTCGAGGCGTCGGTGCGGCTTCGGCCCGGTGTGGGGTCCGGTGCGGCGGTCGCGCGCCTCGGGTTCGGCGCGTGGCACGACTGGCGCACGGCCTGGGAGGACGTCGCGACGGGCCTTGGCGCGGCCGGCCCGGGCGCCGAGGTGGTGTCCACACGTGTCTCCGTCGAGGGCGTCGCCGAGGACGCTCCCGCCGAGCTGCGCGTCACCGGGGTGGACGCGGCGCTCGCGGTGATCCGCCGCCTCGGCGCGGCTGCACCGGAGGTCGACGTCGAACGCGCCCGGGAGATCGCCCGGGCGCTGCACCGCGCGCGGGCCCGTCTCACGCCGTCGAACCTGCGGGCGGTGGTCCGGCTGGCCGATCCGGACGTCGAGGTGCTGCTGACCGTCGCCGACTGGCTCGCCGGGCATCAGGATCTCAGCGCGTGGACCCTGCGACAGCTCCCGATCCCGCAGGCGCACTCGAAGTGGATCGAGACGCACGGCGGTCTGCTGCGTGACGTCGTCGGGCGGGACGTCGGGGCGGAGGTGCGCCCGCGGCTCGCCGTCGTCCACCTGACGTACGTCGATCCGGCCTACCGCAGCGGCGGCGGGCGGCGTCACGACGCCTGGACGACCGGCGACGTGCACGACCTGGCGTACGTGCCGAGGAGGGTGCTCGTCGTGGAGAACCGCGACTGCCGGCTGTGGTTCCCCGACGCGGACGGCACCGTCGTCGTCGAAGGCGGCGGGAAGGCGGCGGCGTCGCTGCTGGCCGGGATCCCGTGGATCCGGTCGGCGCACGACGTCGTCTACTGGGGCGACATCGACGCGGACGGGTTCGCCATCCTGGACCGGTTCCGCAGTGCGATGGCGCGGCCCGACGACGGCGGGCAGCCCGGCCCGCCCGTCCGCTCGATCCTGATGGATGCCGCCGCACTGGGCCGCTACGAGCACCTGGGCGTCGACCGGGATGCCTCCGGGCGCGTGATCAAGCCGTCGTCGGCACGGCTGCCGCACCTCACCGAGGCCGAGACGGCCGCGTACCACGCGGTCGCCACCGCGGGCGAGACCTCCGTCCGACGGATCGAGCAGGAACGAATCCCGGAGCACGCCGCATTGACGGCCCTGACGACGCCCCACCCGTGACGCGGCCGACGAGCCTGCGCTCGACCACGCCGTTTCGGGGTGGTGGTTGCGCTCCCGGCCCGCAAAGTGGTGTGGTCGTCGCCGATCTGGCCGACCTGGCCGCGGGGCGGCTCGTCGGTTGGGGCTACGAGGCGATGCGGGCGACGGCGTCGCGGTCGTCCGGCAGGCCGACAGGCCTGCGCGCGCCGCGGGCGTTGCCGTCGCGCGGGTCCCACAGCTTGTCGTTCGCGACGAGTGCCCGCAACACCTCCCGCTGGTGCTCGTCGAGGTCCGACGGCGGTTCGGACCGCGGCGCCTCGACGTGCGTCCCGGGGAACGTCGTGAGCAGGATCGGCGCCCACGTCATGCCTGACCACAGCCCGCCCTCCGCGACGCGGATGACTGCCAGGCATGCGGGAAGGACCTGAGCCAGGGTGACCTCGCGGTCCAGGAGGTTCTCCAGCAGCCCGAAGTGGATGCGCAGGTGGAACCGCGACGGCGGCGTGCCGAACCAGTCGTCGGCAGCCAGCGGATCCTGGAGCAGGTCGATGAGCACCGTCGTCGCCTCGGGGGAGCGGGGCAGCGACATGGCGGCGCAGGCGCGGATCGCGGGGTCGTCGTCGGACAGCCATGGTGTGGTGTCCGCCCCCAGGTCGCCCAGGCCCAGGACCAGCACGGCGCGCTCGTCGCGCGCGGTCGCGGCCTTCGCCGCCGTGACCAGCGGGTCCGCCATCGCGGCCTTGTCGTCCTGGAGGGCGGCGAGATGCACGTAGGCGTCGAGTGCGGCCAGGCGTACGTCGTCGTCGCTGTCGGTCAGGAACCGGCCGACGGACGGCAGCACGGCGGTGCAGTCGTCCGGCAGGGCCAGGGCTGCCCGTGCCCACAGGTACTCGGTGATCTCGGGCGACTCGGCGTCTTCCTGCAGGTCGCGGAAGTGGGCGTCGATCTCCTCGTCGGACGGGGCAGGGATGTCGGGGACCTCGACCTCCTCGTGCCAGGAGGCGCTGTCGGCGACGGCGTCGATCCACCGGAGCAGGCCGACGAGGCGAGAGGGATCGTCCGGTGCGGGGCGGCGGACGATGTCGTCGTCGAGCATCGCCGCCACTGCCCGCAGCGACGGACCCGTCGCCGGGTAGACCGTGCCCTGGTGCAGCACCGCTCCGTACAGGAAGTCGAGCGCGTACGCGAAGTCAGCGTTGTCATCCCGCACGAGTGCGTGCAGGTTCTCCGGGGTGTCTGTCGCGATCCCGTAGGCGTGGGACAGCCGCGCCCAGTTCACCTCGTTGATCAGGGACGACGTCGTTGTGCTCATGGGCGGGACCCTATCGGGGAGCTGCGTGGCACGAGGCCGGCGTTCCGGAGTTCGGCGTGTTCGGGCCACGGTCCTTGGTGCTCCGGTGGTCGGGCTCTGGTGACGGTCCTCGGTTCTCCTGCGCCCCCACCCGCGGTCCCCGGTTCCGGTCTGCCCATCACGCGTGCCAGGATTGTCGCCATTCAACGGGCTGAGCAGGGATGAGGGGCCGGAATGGGCGGGTACGCCGTCGTCGATGTCGAGACCACGGGACTGGTTCCGGAGTTGCATGACCGGGTGGTCGAGATCGCCGTCGTCCAGGTGGCGCCCGACGGCGTCGTCGAGGAGACCTGGTCCACGCTCGTCAACCCCGGGCGCGACCTCGGACGCCAGGACATCCACGGCATCAAGGCGGCCGACGTGCGGCACGCGCCGGCCTTCGCCGACGTCGCCGACCACGTGGCGCGACTGCTGCGGGGCAGGGCGTTCGTCGCGCACAACGCGCAGTTCGACCGGCGCTTCGTGTGGCACGAGTTCGCACGCCAAGGGATCGACGTCCCGGTGATCGAGCCGACCTCCCTGTGCACGATGCGCACGGGGTCGGTGCTCTCACCGGGCGCGCCGCGGTCGCTGGCCGGCAGCTGCGCCCACCACGGCGTCGAACTGCGGAACGCCCACGAGGCGATGTCCGACGCCGTGGCTGCCGCCGGGCTGCTGCGAGTATTCCTCGACCGCGGGTCGCGGCGGACCGTGCCGGGCTGGGACGACGTCGTCGAACTGGCGGAGACCACCCCGTGGCCCGACGTCCCGGCCGGGTCCGCGACGCCCGTCGCCCGTGGGGTGGCGACCACGCGGGACACCCACTTCCTCGCCCGGCTCGCGACAGGGCGGAACCGCCCGATCACCGCCCGCGTGAAGGACGAGTACCTGGAACTGGTGGACCGGGCGCTCCTCGACCGGCACATCTCGGCCCGCGAGCACGACCAGCTCGGCGCCTACTGCGCCGAGGCCGGGCTCGGGCAGGGGGACGTGGACGCGCTGCATCGGGAGTACCTCGGCGCGCTCGCGGGTGCGGCCTGGGCCGACGGCGTGCTCACGGCCGAGGAGGAGGCCGACCTCCGGTCCGTGGCCGCGATGCTGCACGTGCCCGACGACGAGGCGGGCCGGCTCCTCGCTGCCGGACAGGATCGGGCGACGCCGACCGCGGGCGACGAGACAGGCAGCGGTGCCGGAGCCCGGCGCTCGCATCTCGCGCCGGGCGACCTCGTCGTGTTCACCGGCGCGATGCGCGAACCGCGCGACGTGTGGGAAGGGCGTGCTCGCGCAGCCGGGCTCGTGCCGCATCCGGTGGTGACCAGGAAGGTGCGGCTCGTCGTGGCGGCGGACCCGGACACGCTGTCGACCAAGGCCCGCAGGGCCGAGGCGTACGGGATCACGGTCATCAGCGAGGCAGGCTTCGAGCGGATGATCGGCGGGCTGTAGGGCCTCTGGGATCTACTGTGCCCGGCCGTACGGCGGCAGATCGGTGTGCTCGCGAAAGTGCAGCTCGCCGTCGGTCTCCAGGACCGCGACCAGCAGGTCGGTCACCGCTCGGGTCTCGTGGTCCTCGCCGACGTCCCAGATCGCCGCCTGGCCCGCAGCTGGATGAGGCGCACCGGCCGATCGTGTCAGGTGGCGCGGCTCGTCGTCGAGAGGGCGCTCGCGGCGGGTCCCTCGGGATGGGCCCTCAGGCCTGTGAGCCGCCCTCTCGGGCGCGTTGAGTGTAGGTGCCGGCCATCAGGGCGGTGTAGGAGCGCCGCACGATCCGTTCGAGGACGTCGAGGTGGACGGTCTCCAGATCCTTGAGATAGAGGCAGCCGACGCCGGTGCTGTGCGGGCCGAGCTCGTCCAGGAGGTCGGCGTACGCGCCGACGCCGTCGGAGAGGTACACCACGGAGGCCGCCTTGCGAGGCGCGAACCCCGCTGCCGGCGCGTCCCCCTCGCGACCACTGTCGTAGCGGTAGTGGTAGCTGCCGTACCCGACGATCGAGGACCACAGAACGGGCTCCTCCTGGGTGGCGCGACCGAAGAGCGCGAGCAGCGTCTCGGCGTCACGACGCCGCTTCGCGGGCGTCACCTTGTCGATCCGGTCCCGCACCTCGGGCGAGACCGCCACCGGTTCGTTCGCCGCGTCAGTCACCCATGGAGCGTAGGCATCGCGCGCGGGGCGCGGCAACCGGCCGAGGGGCTTCGATCGCGGAACCACGAGACCGGCGTCAGGAAGCTCGCATGGGACCGGCCGCCCGGCCGCCCCACCAGGACCGACGGCGCCCGAACCGCCCGAGGGCCCGTCGTCGTCGAGCGTGACCGCCCACCCGAGGCCAGGGTCGAACTCTGGCATCCCGCCACGTACTGACCGACCGGACTTTCCTTTCCCGGTTCGCGACCTGGACCTACGCTCGTGCTCATGGCATCAGGCAGGAAGTACCTCGAGTTTCGCGTGAGCTATCGCAGCGTTCTCGTCGTGATCGCGGTCGCCGTGGTGGTTGCTCTCGTGGCCATGTGGCTGGTGGAAACCCGGCAGGCCGTGACGAGGGGCTCGGGGGCGAACTTCGGTGAGGGAGTGCATGTGAGGGGCTGTGGTCCCAGCGCCGGGGACAGCGTCGTGTACGCCAGAGGTGAGGACATCCTGGCTGTACAGATGGTGCGCAACCAGGGGCGATGGGCGGTCGAGGTCGTCAGCAAGGAGCCCGGGACGTTCCGCTTCGGGAGGCTGGCAGAGCGCCCGCAGGACGACGTGACGCTTCAGAATCCACGGGACGGCGCTCCGGACGGCGAGGAGACCTCCGATCGCGTGGTGATCCCGCCCGGTCGCGAGGTGGTGATGTGGATCGTGGATCCGTTCCCGGAGGAGCCGATGGGGCCCGGTTCCTACATAACTGTCTCGACCGCACCGGTGATGGTGTCGTCGCTGGGTGTGGCGCAGGAGGCCGAGATCGAGCTCTACCACCCGATCTGGATGAGCAGCAGCGCGTTCGACAAGGATCGCCTCGAAGCGGCGATCGACGAGGCCTGCGCCGAAATTTCCGGATAACAGACGTTGCCGACCAAGGGAGAGACGATGACTCGCCGAGGGTAGGGCGGGTAGGTGCGCGAGGCGTAGCTCTCGGGCTCAGTCCCACCAGAACATCCAGGCGTTCACCCCGATGAGGTCTTCGTCGTCTTCCTCCGGCTCGCGGTCCTCCTGGAGCTGGTCCCACAGGGTGCGCAGGGCCACCTCCGGAGCGTGCAAGGTACTGCGGACCACTGACAAAGGATCGTGCCCTGCACCGCCTTGAGGCGGGTCGGCAGGTATCTCGGACAGGGCCGGCCCATCACGGCGAGCATGACTTTGCTGGCCGCCACGTGCCTGTCTGCGCAACAATCCTGGTCGGACGTCCGGTGAGCGAAGGAGCACGTGGATGGCAGGCCATACGGCAGCGCGCACGGATCCGTGGCCGCGCATCGTCGAGGACGCGCGGAACTACCCGTCGCCCCACAACTCCCAGCCGATCAAGCTCCGGCCCGTCGACGCGCGGACCGCGGAGCTCTACTACGACCTCGACCTGGGGCTGCCGGCGGAGTCGTTCGGCATCCCGTTCGGCCACGTCTGTGCGGGCGTGTTCCTGGAGTCCCTCCGCACCGTCGCCGAGGGGGCCGGGTTCACGGTGACGGAGTCCCTCGACCACGGCGAGATGGACTTCACCGCGGCCGACCGCCTGCATCCCCTCGGCACCGTCACCCTCTCGCCCGCACCGATCACCGACCGGGCCCGCGCGCGGCTCCAGGACTTCCGTGCCCGCCGCACCTCGCGCCGCCCGTACGACCGTCGCCCGGTCCCCGCGAGCGTGATCGACTCCGCCACCATCGTCGCCGACGACGGCGGCCACGCCTTCCGCACCACCTCGGACCGCGACACGGTCCGCCGCCTGGTGCGGATCAACCAGCAGACCCTCTTCTCCGACCTGCGCAACGACGCGGTGTACGAGGAGATCATGACGTGGTTGCGGTTCAGCAGGGCTGACGCGGCGGCGCGCGCCGACGGCCTGAGCGCAGAGGCGATGCTCATGCCCGGCGGGATGCTCCGGTTCGCGATGTCGCATCGCGGTCTGTGGGACGCGCCCGTCGTCGGCGATGCGATCCGGGCCATGTACCTCAACACGATGCGGGGCGTGCGGCAGCTGGGCTGGCTCGAAGGTCCCTTCGGCGGGCCCGCCGACTACGTCGAGGCGGGCCGCACGTTCATGCGGCTCTGGCTCGAGCTCACCGCCCACGGCGTGCGGCTCCATCCCTTCGGGACCGTCATCACGAACCCGGGATCGCACCGGGCGTTCGCCGCGGCGGTCGACGCCGGCGAGGACGGCGACCGCATGGCCTGGATGCTCTTCCGGTTCGGGTACAGCAGGACACCGCCCGTCGCCCACCGCCGTCCGGCCGCGGCCATGCTGATCGGAGCAGATCGATGAAGCGCATCCTCGCCTTCGGGCTCGTCGACGTGGTCGACGCCGTCGTCCGCCCCCTCACCTACAGCGTCCACACCCACAAGTTCCTGCTCGGGCCCGGTATCGAGCCGCTGCGCTGGTGGCTGGGCAGGCTACGCGGCTGGCGCACCTTCGAGTTCGCCGCCCGGCACGTCCCGGCCTACCGCGAGTTCCTCGCCTCCCGCGGTCGTGACGGCACGCTGCGGTTCCGCGGTCCGCTGGCCGAAGCGTTCTCCGGCATCCCGGAGATGGACAAAGAGTCGTACATCAAGCGCTGGAGCATCCCGGAGCGCTGCGTGGGCGGGAAGGTGCCCCGCCGTGGCGTCGTCGTCGACGAATCCTCCGGCAGTTCCGGGACGCCGACCAGCTGGGTCCGCGGCAGGCAGGAACGCGCCGCCACCCGCCAGCTGCTCCAGGTCGGCTTCGCGCGGACCGCGTCGACGCTGCAGAAGCAGCCGTTCGTGCTCAACGCGTTCTCCCTGGGGGCGTGGGCGACCGGGATGAACGTCACGTCCTCGCTCACCGAGATCACGATGATCAAGTCCTGCGGGCCCGACAAGGACAAGATCATCAGCACGATGAGGGAGTTCGGGACCGGCTACACCTACATCATCACGAGCTACCCGCCGTTCCTGAAGGCATTGTTCGACGACGACCGCCTCGACTGGAGCGAGTACGACATCGTCGCGGCCTTCGGCGGAGAGGGCATCAGCGAGAACATGCGGTCCCACATCCTCAAGTACGCGCACAGCGCGTTCGGCTCGTACGGGGCCAGCGACCTGGAGATCAACCTGTCCATCGAGACCGACTTCACCGTCGCCCTGCGTCGCGCGATCGCCGCCGACCCGCGCCTCTCGGAGCGGCTCACGAAGTCCGGCGAGTACGGCGTGCTGCCGATGATCTTCCAGTTCAACCCGTTCGACTACCTCATCGAGACCAACGACGACGGCGAACTCCTGGTGACCATCGTCCGCGACCGGAACATCAACCCGCGGATCCGCTACAACATCCACGACCGGGGCCACGTGATGCGCATGCGCGAGGTGCTGCCGGTACTGCGCGAGCTCGGGCACACCGATGTCCTCGACGAGAAGTTCCTGGACCTGCCGCTGCTGTTCCACTACGGCCGGTCGGACCTGTCGGTGGACTACAACGGCGCTGTGGTCGGCCCCGACGCGCTGCGCGACGTCGTCCACGGCGACGCGGAGCTGCTCGACGCCGTCGAGAACCACCGCCTGATCAGCTTCGAGGACGACGACGGCGACCGCCAGCTGCACATCGCGCTCCAGCTGGCCGAGGCGGCGACGGAGTCCGGGACGCTCGACGAGGCGCACATGAGGCAATACATCACCGCCGAGCTACGGCGGCGCAACCGCGACTTCCACAACGGCGTTCTGACCGCACCGGACGGGACGCTTCCGACGATCGCGTTCTACGGCTACCGCACCGGCCCGTTCGCCCAGGACGGTGGCAAGCTGAAGAACGAGTACGTCTGGCAGCTCGACCAGGGCGAGATCACCCGTTGGGCCGTGGACCTGACACACACGGTGGAGCGCTAGGCGGATGTGCCGGCCGAGAAGCGCGGTGCGCCCACCGATTCCGTTCCGGGGCGGGATGATGTGCGTGTGGTCCGCCGCACCGAGCAGGGCACCATGCACCCACGGGAAGTAGACACATGAACTCAAGGGCACCCTGGCCATGGCCAGGGGCAACTGACCCCTGGACTGTGTGATCGTCACGCGGAGAAGGGTTGAAGGGCAGGCCAAGAAGCCGGTCGGGCCGCCTGGGCGGTCCGTGTCAGGAGGTCCTGGCCGGTACCGTGCGCGACGTGGATGACTCCTCGGATACGCCGGACCGGTCGACGTCTGCCTATGGGCCAGGTTCCGTCGGCGCCGAGGGAGGCTCCGCCGAGGCGTCGTCGGAAGGGTCTGCCCAGGCGTCGGCGGAAAGCGCGTCCGGAACGGCACAGCCGCCCGAGGACACTCTCGAAGGCGCGCAGCCCCGCGAAGCCTGGCGTCCCGCCGCGGTGGTCGCGTGGCTCGCCGGCGGCCTTGCCGTGCTGATCGGGATCGTGGTCGTGTGGCAGGCCGTGCTGGATTCGTCGGCGGACGTCCGGCCCTTGCCCTTGGACGTCTCGTCGCCGCCGCCGTCGTTGTCGCCGGACCAGGCCGCCATGATGCGTGAGACCGTCGCACTGTTGAGGGAGATCGAGCGGGTCGACGGCGTCTCCGCCGCGCGGTCCTTCGACGGTCGCGGTGCCCCCGGCATCGTCGTCGAACTGGCCACCCCGCTGCCGGGGCCCGTGGAGTCGCAGGCCGTCGCGGACGAGGTGCTCGACGTCGTCCACGCCGCTGATGCGTACCGCGACCCGGTCACGTTCGAGGCGACGATGCCCGGCTCGGGCGCGGACATCGCGGTCACCTACGCTCTCCCGGAAGACGGCACCGGCGAGTACGCGAGCCTGGGCGACGACCCGGTGTCCGACGCCGACGTGCTGATCGGCGGAGCACATCCGGTCGGCCGGGTGACGCGTGTCGTCCTGACTCCGGATCAAGGCACCGTCCTGGTGAGCGAGCCGGGCACGCTGCGGTCCGCCGCCGACGAGGCGCGGCGGCTGCACCTGCCGGCCGGCACCTTCCGCGTCCAGGACGGCCCGGGCGAGTGGTTCTCCTCCTTCGCGGAGGATGCGGAGAAGGAAGTTCCGCCGGACGCCGGGCTGGCGATGATCGAGCAGGTGGCAGGTATCGAGGACGTCACGACCGCGATGTACGTCCCGGACTCCCACAAGAACTCCGGGCAGCCCTACTTCGAGGTGATCATCCAGGCCGACCCCGCCCCGGTGGCCGAGCTGCTCGACACCGTCGGCTACGCCGACCAGCTCGGGTACCCCGTCGCCTACAAGGTGTGGGGCATCGACGAGACCGGCGAGACGTCGCGGACCGGCTGGGTGTCGGGCCGTACGGCCGACGGCGCCGCCGGCGGTGATGGTGCGGACGACGGCGTGGCTGGTGTCCCGGCATGTACGAGCGACGTCGTGCAGGTCGAGCTCCCCTGGACCGACGCCGCCACGGGAGAGCGGTTCCTCGGCGTGCGGGCGACGAACCAGTCGGACGGGTCGTGCGCGCTGGGGCGTCGCCCCGAGCTCTCGTTCCTCGCGGCGGACGGCTCGGCGCCCGACATCCTCGTGGAACCCGTGGGCGAGGCCGGCGAGCCCGTCGTCCTCAAGCCGGGGGAGTCGGCCGACTCGATGATCCAGTGGCGCGCGGGCGCCACGGCGGGCGGCGCCGTCCTCACCACCGCCGTGCTCGTCACGCTCCCCGGCGACGACGAGCCCGTACGGCTGGCGGTCACCGACGTCGATTGGATCTCAGATGGCATCGACCTGCTCCACGGCGCGAAGGCGCGAGTGGATCCGTGGAGATCCGCAACGGACTGAGGGGTCGGTGCCGGCCGAGTGGCTCGTGGTGGCTGAGCTGACGGTCGGCTGAGCGCCCCGCCGGCTGAGCGGACGGTCGGACGAGCGGCTCGCCGGCCGAGCGGCCGATTTTCCTTCTCGGGCAGGTGACGTGCGCGTACGCTCGCGTCCATAGGGGCGACGGGCGGGCACGTCGAACTGCGCGTGAGCTACCGCTGGCCGACAGACGTTGCCGACCAAGGGAGAGACGATGACCCGCCGAGCACTGCCAGTGATCGTGATGTGCGCCCTGGTGCCCGCCCTCGCCGGGTGTGGGCCCATGGACTACGTGGTGGATTCCTCCGGAGAGCCGATCACGCGGGTCGTGCTCGATGCCGCGCCCGCCGACGACGGCGATCCGACTCACGAGGCCATGAGCGGCGCCCTCGATGTGCTGACGGAGCGGCTGGCCACGGACGAGCGCGAGGTGGACGTCGCTGTCGCCGAGGGGAGCACGGTCACGCTGGACGTCATCGGCACGGTCGGGGAGGAGGACTACCCGCTGCTCACCGAGCCCGGGGCGCTGGCGTTCCGGCCGGTGCTCGCTCTGGGTGCTGAGGGCTCGGGTGCGGCGTCGTCGAACGTGCCGGATGTCGGGGCCGATGTCGTGGCGGAGTTCGACGCCTTCGACTGCACCGCCGAGGGCCGTGGTGGCGACGGCGTCGGCGATCCGAGTCTGCCACTGATCACCTGCGATGAGGCCGGGACCATCAAGTACCTGCTCGGGCCGGTCGAGATCGACGGAGCCACCGTCGTCGAGGCGAGCGCGTCGTACCCGCCGGAGACCGCGACCTGGGTGATCAACCTCCAGTTCGACGAGGCCGGTACCACGGCCTTCGGTGAGATCACCGAGCGTCTGCAGCAAGAGGCGATCCCGCGCAACCAGGTCGCCATCACGGTGGACGGAGTAGTGCTCTCGGCGCCGACGATCCCGCCCGGCGTCGTCATCACCACCGGCGCGGCAGAGATCTCGGGGTCGTTCACGCGCGAGTCGGCGGAGGCTCTCGCCGGCCAGCTCGCCACCGGTCCGCTGCCCTTCCCGTTCGAGGTGCAGTCCATCTCGACGGAATAGCGATCGGTCCCTGAGCGGGCCGGACGGTAGCCTGGCGGCTCCAGTACTTCGGAGGAGGCGCGACGTGGCCGGACACCGCATCTTCGGCGTGAGCTTCGCCAGCATCTACCCGCACTACGTGACCAAGGTCGAGGGCAAGGGGCACAGCAAGGATGAGCTGGACCAGGTCATCTCCTGGCTCACCGGCTACGACGCCGTCGGCCTTGAGAAGGCGATCGCCACCGAGGTGGACCTGAGGACCTTCTTCGCCGAGGCGCCCGCCATGAACCCCAACGCCGCCCTGATCAAGGGCGTGATCTGCGGGATCCGCGTCGAGGAGATCGACGACCCGTTGATGCAGCAGATCCGCTGGATGGACAAGCTCGTCGACGAACTCGCCCGCGGCAAGAAGATGACCTCGATCCTGCGGGCGTAGCGGGGCAGACGCGCGAAGCGTTGTCTCTGGCCTGAACACCCTGCCTACCGATCGCCGTCCCCAGCGCCGGGAAGTGACCAGGTGCGGTGCGCGGTCAGTCCCACCAGAACGTCCATGCGTTCATCCCGATGAGGGACTCGGCGTACTCGTCGATGGTCTCGTGGCTGCCTTGCCAGAGGTTGTCGGGGCAGAACGCGAAGTGCTCGAGCGTCACCGCCAGGGCGTGCTCCAGGCTCTGCGGCGGGTGGGCGACCGACAGCCAGAGCGTCTCCGTGCCGATCCCCACGACACGTGCCCCGAACCGTTCGTCCCAGGAACGCAGCGCAGCGGAGATGAGTTCCGTGTCATTGGTGTGGTTGCACGGCCCGCCCCAGCCGGCCAGCGTCAGAGCGTCGGCGCCCTTGTCGGCCGGGATCAGACCGCGTGTCATCGCCGGCGACGACAATACGGCCCGGAGGAAGCCCTTCGGGTAGGACCGGAAACTCGATCTGTGTCATGGCGTGCAAGGTACTGCGGACCACTGACAAACGATCGCGGCTGCACCGCCTTGGGGTCGGGCCCGCAGACATCTCGAACGGGCCGGTCAGTTGCCATGGATCGAACAACAGTTCGATAACACTCGCCGGGTGTTCGGCAGCGCCTGACAGGACAATTGGCACCAGGGCTCTACGCTGGCTTCATGACCGACCGCCGCGACGAGATTGCCGCACTCCTGGTACTCCTGCGTGAGCAGAAGTCGAGCTGGGGGCGAATTGCATCGCAGGTCGCGTTCGAGGGGAGTGCGTTCTCGCTACTGACTGCCACAGAGGGCGATGGGGCACTCTTCGACCTTCCGGCCGATGAAGCTCGGATCGACGAGGCGAGGACAGAGGTGCAGGCCTGGGAGTCACAGAGCTTGCAGATCGTGACGGTGCTTGACGCGCAGTACCCGCAGCGGCTCCTGGACATCAGAGAGACACCACCGTTCCTGTTCTATGCCGGAGACTTGCGGGCGGATGACGCGGGGATGTCGCTCGTCGGTTCGCGGAACGCCTCGCCGGACGCACTGCGGCTGGCCGGGGACATCGCTCGATTCCTTGTCGACCAGGGCATGACGGTGATCAGCGGTTTAGCGGCAGGAATCGATGCGGCCGCTCATCGGGCGGCGCTCGATGTGGGTGGCAGGACCGTGGCGTTCATCGGGACGGGCATCACACGGGCCTACCCGGCAGCCAACGCCGACCTGCAGCAGGAAGTCGCTGAGCGTGGGCTGGTGCTCTCACAGTTCTATCCGGAGGCGCCGCCGACCAAGCAGTCGTTCCCGATGCGGAACGCGTCGATGTCGGGCTACGGGTTGGCGACGATTGTGGTCGAGGCGGGTGAGCACAGTGGCACGCGCATCCAGGCCAGGCTGGCCGGCGAGCACGGGCGGCCGGTGATTCTCACCGAGAAGGTCGCATCCACTACGACATGGGGCGGCGCACTCCGTGGTCAGCCTGGCGTGTACATCGTGGACTCGATGGACGATCTGGCCGCCGCAGTGCGAGAGATTCAGGAGCAACCGCGCAGGGTGGATGAGGCGCTCGCCGCCCTGATGAGTGCGTGACGCGGGAACTGCCGACCGCCGTTCGACCCGTCGCCGAGTTCCTTCAGGCAGCCCATGGGCGCTATCTCCACAACGTGGTGTTCGAGGCCGGCATGACGTGCTCCGTCTGCGCGACGCCACTCAACCATGCGATCGACGTCCTCTGCCCACCGTGCCAGCGGCATGTCCGTTCAGGGCTGCCGCTGGCGGACAGAGTGGGTGTCCTGATCTACGCCGAGAAGTATGACTCGCAGGGCTACAAGGTCGTGCATCAGTACAAGGGCCCGAACCCCGGTCAGGACGTGGATCGTGTGATGACGTCCCTGTTCGCGCTTGGGTTGAGGGGGCATGTGCCATGCGGGCGGGCAACATCGAAGTCCGGTTGGGCGGTGATGCCGTCGTCGAAGGGCCGGGCCCGGCTCCGAGAGATCGTGCGCGGCATGACGAAGCGCCCCGACGCCGAGGTTCACCTTTCGGCGGCGGCTGATTTCGAGCGCCGACGCCTTCGGCCCGCCAATTTCGTCGTCGAGTCCGACCATGTTCCAGAGCACGTCCTCCTCGTGGACGACTCCTGGGTGAGCGGCTCGAATGCCCAGTCGGCCGCCGTGGCGCTCAAACAAGCAGGCGTGAAGGATGTGACGGTCTTCGTGGTCGCTCGAGTGCTCGACCCGAAGTATGAGCCGACGAGGCGGTTCCTCGCCTCGCATGGGCGTCCCACCTTCAACGCGACTGCTTGTCCCTGGACGGGAGCGCGGTGTCCAGGAGGCTGACCGGCCTCCCGGAAGATCGGAGTCAGCCGCGCCGTCGAGGGTGATGCGTGCCGTCCCGCGCGACGATCCGTGCCGTCGTCAGTTTCGGCGCCTCGCCTCATAGACCGCGATCGCCGGCTGGGTGCGGTTTGCCAGGCCGAACTTGGTGAGGGCGCTCGACAGGTGGGACTTCACCGTGCTCGGGGAGAGGTACAGCTCCCGCGCGATCTCCGTGTTTCCCAGGCCCTCGGCGACGGCCAGGGCGGCGTCGCGTTCCCGGTCGGTGAGCAGGTTCAGGTCCAGTCCGCCGCGTGGGGGGTGGTCGATCGTTCCGCCGTCCAGGCGGACGCGCTCGTCGAGCCCGGTCATGCCCGCGCCGGCGCCGGGGATCTCGCCCGCTCCGACGCCGACGGGCAGGGGATTGGTGATCGTCAGGCGCGCACCGCCGTCGTCGGCCACGACCTCGACGTGCGCATGGGCCTGCGGGGCGTGCTTGCGGGCGTTGGTGAGGCCCTCCTGGACCACATGGAACGCGGTGCGCTGCAGCGTTCCGGGCAGGTCCGGGGAGCCGAGCTCCAGGCGGGTCGTCACGCGCTGCCCGGCGGACCTCGCGCTCGACCTCGGGGACGTCTTCGTGGAGCAGCTGGCGCGTGCCGTCCGCGAGCGCGAGGGGGGTGAGTCGGCAACGGCCGCGCTGCGCAGGGCGTACCTGGCGGCCGTTGCCGAACGTGACCCGGTGGTCGGCTTCTCCGGCCGCCCGTTCGCGGAGATGATCGTCGGCAGCCAGGCCCTGATCGCACGGCTGCGCGAGTTCCACGAGGCCCGCGGGGCGGCGCTCGCGTGGGCGCTCGCGGAAGAGGCCTGCGCCGCGCCCGACGACATCGCCCCCCGGATCGCCGCGGCCCTGCTCGCGGGGGTTCGCCGGGTGCTGTTCGAGGAGACGATGCGCCGCACGCTCGTCGGCGAGTCCGACGAGGAGATCGCGACGGCGCTCGCCAGGTGCATCGGGGAGGCCTTTGACGCGGTCGAGATGGGGCTGGGGTCGCGCTGGGCGTGATGCCGAGGAGGCCGCCGCGGCGTCGAGCCGGGTCCGACGCGGTGCGGGGGCCGGCGTCGCGCGGGGCTCGCGCCGGGCCGATGGCGGCGTGCCGCCCGCAGCGGCCGGGTGTGATCGGCGCCTCATGGATTCGTCAAGGACCAGACGGTCAGGTGCTTGACAAAAACCCTCTGGGCGGCGCATGGTGGTTGATGTCAGGTACCTGACAGATTCTCACCGAGAGGAAATGACATGACTGAGGAACGTGACGTGCGGCAGGAGGCCGCACAGCGACTCGTGGCCGTCGGGATGCTGCAGAAGCACCAGATGTGGCGGGGGCGGATGCCGGGACGCAGAGCGCCGTGGCAGGACCCGAGCCAGGGGCAGGGCCGAGTGCTGGCCCTGCTGAAGCTGCAGCCCGAGACCACTCAGAAGGAGCTCACCTTCCTGCTGGGCATGTCCCGGCAGGCGCTGGCCGAGCTCCTGGCCAAGCTGGAGAAGCAGGGTCTCGTCGAGCGGGAGCCGTCGGCGGACGACAAGCGCGTCGTCGTCGTCCGGCTCACCGCGGCCGGACACGAGGCTGAGCAGGCAGAGGAGCACTCGCCCGCGGGCGACCTCCTCGACGCGCTCGAGGACGACGAGGTGGAGCGGCTCAGCGGCTACCTCGGCCGGATCCTGGAGCGCGCGGAGAGTGAGTACGGCGACGAGTTCGGCGAGCGCCGCGAGGCGTTCGAGGAGATGCGGCGCCGTGGGGGATTCGGGCCGGGCGGGTTCGGCCCCGGCGGGTTCCCTGGCGGATACGGCGGCCGTCCCGGCCGCGGCGGGCGGCGTGGCCGTCCCGGTCCGCACGGTCGCCCGGGCCCGTTCGGCGGGCCCGGCCCGGAGGGCCGCCGCGGCAAGCGGCGTCCGTCCGACGACGAGCCGGGTGCCTGAGAGACGCCGTCGTGCGACGGGGCGACACATCCGAGACGGTGCGCCGGGGACGCCGGCCCCCGGCGCACCGCCATGGCCGGGCAGATGCGGTTGGTCCTCAAGGCTCGCGCCCGCGGCACCACACCCCGGGTTCGGCCCGCGACGGATACTGGCCCCATGACCTTCGAGTCCATCCGCCAGACGATCATCGACGACGCCGAGAACGCCGCGGCGCGGGAACTCGGCTACGAGCCGCTGTACGCGGCGGGGGCGGGCGCGCGGGTCGCCGTCGTCGGGCAGGCTCCCGGGCGGAAGGCGCAGGAGAGCGGCCTGGCCTGGAACGACGCCAGCGGGAAGAAGCTGATCGACTGGCTCGGCGTGACCGAGCCGCAGTTCCGGGACCCGGACCTGTTCGCGCTCCTACCGATGGACTTCTTCTATCCGGGCAAGGGCGCGAGCGGTGACCTGCCGCCGCGCAAGGGGTTCGCGGCGCGGTGGCATGCGCCGCTGCTGGAGCTCATGCCCGACATCCGGCTCACGGTCCTGGTCGGGAGCTACGCCCAGGCGTACTACCTGGGGGACCGGGCCGGCCGCACCCTCACCGACACGGTCCGCGCGTTCCGGGACTACCTGCCCGACGTCGTCCCGCTCGTGCACCCGTCCCCGCTGAACTTCCGCTGGCAGGCCCGCAACCCGTGGTTCCTGACCGACGTCGTCCCCGTGCTGCGGGAGCGGGTCGCGCAGGCGCTGCCCTGAGCCGGCATCGGGAGGCTTGCCCGCCCGTCGACCACGTCATCTTGCTTGGTGGGCCTCGCCGACCACGCCATTGTGCCCGGTGGGAGCGTGACCATCACGCACAACGGCGTGGTCGCCGAAATGGCGTGGTCGGCGGGCAGCCGTCGTCGGTCAGCTTGCGCTCGCCGCGCGGTCCAGGCGCCAGGCGCGGATGCCCGCCACGATCGAGGCGAGGATGACGGCGATCGCGATCCCGTACGCGATGGGGCGGACGGCGGGGATCGACGCCGCGAAGTAGCCCATCAGCGTGATCAGGACGCCCCAGGTGAAGGCGCCCACCACGTTGGCCGTGACGAACCGCCAGTACGCCATGTCCGAGACCCCGGCGACGGCCGGAACGAAGACCCGCCCCCACGGTACGTACCGTCCGACCACCACCGACCACCACCCGAACAGCTTGTAGAACCGCTCGGTCTTGGCGATCCCGGTCTGGACCCAGCGCCCGCGCCGGCCGGTGAGGTAGGGGCGGCCGTACCGGCGCCCGAGCAGGTACCCCACCTGGTCGCCGGCGATCGCGGCGATCGCGACGCCGGTGGTGAGCACCCAGATGTCGATCGAGGCGGTGCTGCCGGCCACCAGCCCGGCGCCGAACAGCAGCGAGTCCCCGGTCAGGAACGGCAGGAACACCCCGACGAACAGAGCCGTGCCGACGAACACGAGCCCCCACACCACCAGGTAGAACGCGAGCGGACCGAGCGCGTCGAGCCAGGAGGAGACGTCCTCGCTCATCGCGTGCCGGGATGCTCGGACGGCACGCCGGGTGCCGAGTGTTGGGTCACCATGACGAGCACTATCGCACCCGGCACGCGGATTCTGTAGCGGGGTCTCGCGGGCGCGTCGGAACGTGGTGTTTCTCCCAGGTCGTCGCCGAGTGCTGCACCAGACGCCGTCGTGCACACGGGCGCCGCGGCGCCCCGGGATTCCCGGTGCCGCGGCGCCGGCCGTCCCGCAGATGGTCAGGCGGCGTCGTACCGGTCGATCGTTCGACCGGTACGACGCCGCCTACCTGCCCGCCGGCTTTCCCGGAGCGGGGTGGGTCAACGCCGCGGGCAGCGGCTTAGAGGTCGCGCGAGTACGCAGCGTCGTCACAGGCGGCACCTCAGCGCGCGCCTCGCGGCGTTGTCGTCACTCGAAAGGGCTCCGCCGTTCCTTCGCTCCTCCGCCTTGCGATGCACGCACTGGTGCACCACCTGAGACGACGCTGCCTACTCGCGCGACCTCTCAGGCGAGCGACCACTGCTGGTTGGGGTCGCCGTGGCAGGTCCAGAGCCGGACCTCGGCGCCGGGGTCGGTGTTGAGCTGGTAGTCGTCGAGGCAGAGGCCGGCGTGCCGGTTGCGCAGGAGATACCAGCCGTTGCCGAGATCCTCGGCCTTCCACTGCTGGATCTCCGCCTGGGAGCAGGTGTTCTGCTGGACCTCGGCCCCGTTGGTGGTGGCCCCGTTCTTGTCCTCCAGGCACAGGTCGCTGTAGTCGTTGACGAGCTCGACGTGGCCGTTCCCGAGGTCGTTGACGTGCCAGCGCTGCACGGGCTCGTCGTTGCAGGTCCACTGCCGCACCTCGGCGCCGGGCTCGGTGCCCCACTTGTAGTCGTCCAGGCACAGCGCGCTGTGGCGGTTGGTCGCGACTCGGATGCCCGTGGGGACCGTCGTCGGGTTCCCGGTGACGAGCGGCGCGATGGTGACCTTGTCGACGTCGGGCGCCCAGGCGGTGTCGTTGCCGAGGGTGAGATCCCCGGTGCTGCCGGCGAGCGTGACCGGGATGGTGCGCTGCCAGAAGCTGTCCCACGCATAGGTGTAGCGGAAGAACGCGCTGCCGGCCTGCCCGGCCTGGCCGTCCTCGGTCACGACGATGCGCCGGTCCACCACCTGCGGGTTGTAGTCGTGGTCGCCCGAGAGCTCGGCGTTGGCGTAGTGCACGACGAGGTTGTAGTCGCCCGCCTCGGAGAAGCCGCTGCCACGCGGGACGGTCACGGTGTTGGCGGTCCCGTTGCCGAGGTTGCCGATGTACTGCCCGCCCGAGGCGTTGGACCCGGACGAGGTGGTGGCGGTCCGCACCTCCACGTTCCCGGAGCGGGGAAGGGACTCCGCCTCGAGGGTCGTGGCGGCGTCGTCCCCGTCGGCGGCCCGGGTCACGGTGATGGACTTGACGCGGATCCCCGCGTCGGAGCGCAGCTCGAGCTCGTTGATCCCCTCCGTGAGATGCGTGCGGACGGTGGTGCTCAGGTGTCCGGAACCCGGGACGCTCACGTCGGCCGCGACGCGTCCACCGACGTCGAGCCGCAGGTCCGAGGCCGCGGAGGTGTAGTACTCGACGGCGACGTCGTAGTAGCCGGTCTCCATGGCGGTGACGTAGGCGTCGGCCCGCTGGCCGGAGCCGGCGACGTGCCCGTACCCGCGGGTGCCGCTCTCCCAGCCGAGACCCGCCCCGCCGTCGTACCGCAGGGTGCTCGCCGGGTAGGTGAGGGGGTCGCCGTCGGTGACGTCGGTCAGGAGGAACTTGTCGAGGGTGATGTCCGAGTTCGGCAGTACCGTCGAGCCGTCCTCGCCGGCCCGCACGGACAGCGTGTGGGTGCCGGCGGTGAGGCTGACGGTCACCTCCGCGCTGCCCCGGTACTGCCATTTGGACCGGTCGTTCAGCGCGAGATCGGCGGTGTACTGGATCGTGTCGCGGTGCGACCCGTCGACGAACAAGGCGTGCCGGCCCGGTGTGCCGGGCGTGGCGCCGATGACCTGGAAGCGGTAGGTCCCGTCCCGGGGCACGGAGACGTTCCAGTCGGCACGCGACGTGGCCTGGTTGAAGGAGCCGACGTCGCTGCCGCCGGAGGCGAGGAACTGCCAGCCGCCGTCGGCGCTCGGGTCGTGGGTGTACACCTGGGCGTCGGTCAGCGTGGTGGCCTCGGCCTCGGTGCTGGTGTGCCAGGTGGGGTCGATGCCGACCGTCCGGTCCTGGGCGGGGGTCACCACGACCTGGTAGGCGGCATAGCGGTCGTAGGTCGGGACCGTCAGGTCCAGGTCGCCGTCGCTGAGGGAGACGCCGTCCAGCGCGTGGACCACGCGGGGCGTCCCGGTCAGGCCCTCGGCGCCGCTGAGGGTGATCTCGCGGACCTCGACGTCGACGGTGGATCCGAACTCGGCCGACGGCAGGTTGCGCAGGTCGAGCCGCACGTCGGAGTTGGTGCCCCCGTACAGCACGGTGGCACGCCGTTCACCGGTGTCGATCGCGCCGATGCCCTGGAGCGTGTCGACGGTGTCGAGCTGCGGCGGGGTCACCCGCACGGTCTCGGATCCGGCCAGGTCGCCGTACCACTTGAACATCCACCAGCCGCCGTTCGCACCACCGGGGCGGGCGGTGTTGTCCGAGAGGTTGCCGGCGTAGTTCCAGTAGGCGGTCTGTGCGTCGACCTTGGTGTCCTCGAACATGGAGAACCACTGGACGAGCTGCCCGGGCACGCCCATGTCCCGCAGCATCCCGTACTCGGTGATGTTGACGTGGATCGGGTCGATGCCGAGCTGCTGCTCGAGGTCCCGGTAGTCGGCGAAGTGCGACCGGTAGGAGGCGAGGTTGCTGATGCCGAGCTCGTGCCAGATGAACACGTCCGGCAGGGTGCCGTTGTCGCGGGCATGCGTCAGGATGTCGGCCGACCGCGTGGGCTGCCAGCGGGTGTCGCCGGGCCCGCCGATGCGGGCGTGGCCCAGGCCGTGGCGCTGGTAGACCTCCTGGATCTTCGCGTAGGTGGCGTCCCAGTCCGCGAGGAACTGGTCGCGCTGGGCCGACCAGTTCGGGTACCAGTTCCCGCCGTCGGGCTCGTTGAACGGGATGAACAGGTAGTCCTGCGGCCGGTCGGACTGTGTCGCGACGGCCTCGGTGACGAACTCGACCACCTCGAGGTAGTCCCAGACGCCGTTCGACTCGTTGGTGTATGTGCCGGTCGACTGGTCGTAGGTGCGCGAGTCGCCGGGCCGCTGGCTGCCGTTGTAGGGCCAGTCCGGGTAGTAGTCCTGGATGTAGATCGCCAGCTCCTGGCCGTGCTTGGCGAAGAAGTCGTCCTCGATGCGCAGCGAGTCGCCGCTGGGGTGCTGCGTGCCGTAGGGGGCGCGCTGCGAGGAGTTCGTGATGTGGGCGCCGTTGACCAGCGCCCTGGTCGGGACCCCCTCGTCGCCGAACCCGTACAGGGTGCCCGTGGCGCCGCCGCGGAACGCGCCGGTGGTGGTGCCGAAGTCGACCACCAGTATCTCGGTGGCGGCGGCCGCGGGCTGCGCGGCCGTGAGGGAGGCGGCCGCCATGGCCGCCGTGGCGAGGACCGCACCGGCCCGCCGCAGCGGGGATCGGCGAGAACTGGGTCGGTGAGGGCCAGGCCCGTGACGGCCGGGCTTGTGACGTGCGCTTTCTGACGTGCTCACGGGCACACCACTCCTTCGTGGGTCGGGTTGTTGGTGTCGCCTATGAAAGCGCTAATCATCCTGTCTTGGCAAGGGGGCATCGCTCGATGCCGCAGGCAACCGCGTAGCCTGGTCTCGTGGACAACGAACGCCCGATGAAGCCGCCTACCATCGCCGACGTCGCACGGGTGGCGGGCGTCTCGGTGCCCACGGTGTCCCGCGTGCTGAACGGCTCCGTGCCGGTGAGCGCCGGGCGCCGGGAACGCGTGACGGGCGCGATCAAGGAGCTCGGCTTCCGGCCCAACGGTGCCGCCCGCGCCCTGGCCACGGGCGGTCAGCCGATGATCGCGGTCTTCACCGGCGACACCACGCGGTACGGCTACGCCTCCACCCTCCAGGGGATCGAGGAGGCGGCGCGCCAGGCAGGGTTCATGGTGGTCATCTCGGTGGTCGAGACCGACGACCGGCGTACGGTCGACGCCGCCATCGACCACGCCCTGGGTCAGCCGATGGCGGGGGCGGTCGTCCTGGAGTACGACCCGGCCGGCGTCGCGACGCTCGACGCCATCCCGCCGTGGCTGCCGGTCGTGGCGGCCGCGTCCGGGCGCCCTGCGGACGAGAAGATCGCGCATGCGTTCATGGACGACCGCCTCGCCGCGGCCCGCGCCACCCAGCACCTGCTCGACATCGGGCACAGGAGCGTGCATCATGTCGCGATCCCGTCCCCGGGGCGCCCGAGCGCCCGCATGCTCGGGTGGCGGGACGCCCTCGCCGCGGCGGGCGCGCCGGTCCCCGAGGTGCTGTACGCCGACTGGGCGCCCGACTCCGGGTACGACGCCGGCACCCGCCTGGCTTCCTCCGAGGAGGTGACCGCCATCCTGTGCGGCAACGACGAACTGGCGATGGGCCTGGTCAGAGGGATGACCGATGCCGGACGGCGGGTGCCGCAGGACGTGAGCGTCATCGGCTTCGACGACCACCCGCTGGCACACCTGTGGACGCCGTCCCTGACCACCGTGCGGCAGGACTTCGTGCGGCTCGGACAGAAGGCGTTCCACCTGTTGCGCGCCCAGATCGACAGCGGCACGACGCCGGCCTCGGTCCGGTTCGTCCCGGACCTGATCCTCCGCTCGTCGGCGGCTCCCGCGAGCCCGCGATAGTCCTGCTTCCGCCTGAAAGCGGTACCGGCTGCTGAGCCCTCCATGTGCCAAGGTTTGAGTGGAGGGGCTTGCATCGCGGTTTGATATGCGCTTTCATATGGCCCGTGCAAGGAAGCCTGCCGACGACGGCGAACGACCTCCCCACAGCGACGCGTGTACCGCTGTGGTCCGACGACCAGCTCGTGCTCGTCCTGCCCCAGGACGCCCCCGCCGCGCTGACGACGTACGACGACGGGCGGGTGCCCACCCAGCCCCTGGTCGAGATACTCGCCGTCGGACAGGGCCGTGCCAGCGGCAACACCCGCAACACCGCGACAGCGATCGGTGCCCGGCTGCGCGTGCGAGGCCACGAGGTGGAGCACGTTCTCGGCTGGACCGAGGTGCGGGTGGAACAGGCCGACCCGATCACGGGCCTCCACGTGACCTCGTGCCTGCGAGTCCCGAACGGCCGCGGTTCGGCCGGCGGGGCTCTGGGTGACCAGGTTCCGGACGGGGAGGCCGCGGACGGGCAGGAGCCAGGGCGCCGGAGCTCGCTGCAGGCATGGACCGTGGTCCGCAACGACGGCGCCGCGCCCGTGACGCTCCAGTCGGTGTCCTCCCTGATGCTCGGACGGCCTGCCGGCCCGGCCCCCGTGTCCGCCACCCGAAGCCTGGAAGGGCACAGCGAGTGGGTGGGGGAGAACCGCTGGGCGTGGACGCGGCTGTCCGCGCAGGACGGCCTCGTCGGCCTCGACCTGCCCGCCCACCAGCACCAGGACGCCCGCGGCGCCCGCGCCGTCGTGAGCACCGGTTCCTGGTCCTCCGGGCAGCGCAACCCGTGCGGCGTCCTCACTTCCGACGCCGCCACCTCCGCCGTCGGGCCCGCGCTGGCCTGGGAGGTCGAGCACAACGGTGCCTGGCGGGCCGAGCTCGCCGTACGCCTGTCCACGCGGGACGAGGAGGAACTCGTCCTCGGACTGTTCGGCCCCACCGACGACGACCACTCCTGGATCCGCACTCTCGCGCCGGGCGACACCTTCACCACCGTCCCCGTCTCGATCGCCGGGGCGCGCACCGGCTGGCAGGCCGCGCTCGGCGCGATGGCGTGGCACCGGCGCGCGCTGCACCAGCGTCCGCGGATCCCGGTGGTGGTGTTCAACGACTACATGAACACGCTCATGGGCGACCCCACCACGGAGCGGCTGCTCCCGCTGATCGACGCCGCGGCACGCGCCGGGGCGGAGTACTTCTGCATCGACGCCGGCTGGTACGACGACGGCGGCGACTGGTGGGACTCGGTCGGGCTGTGGGAGCCGTCCACCACCCGGTTCCCCGGCGGCGGCCTGCGCCGCGTCGTCGATGCGATCCGGGATGCCGGGATGACGCCGGGGCTGTGGCTCGAGCCCGAGGTCGTCGGCGTGCGCAGCCCGCTGGCCGCGTCCCTGCCCGGCGAGGCGTTCCTGCAGCGCCACGGCACACGCATCACCGAGCAGGGCCGGCACCTGCTCGACCTGCGGCACCGCGACGTCGTCAAGCATCTCGACGAGGTCGTCGACCGCATCGTCGACGAGTACGGCGTGGGCTACCTCAAGCTCGACTACAACGTCACCCCCGGCGTCGGCACCGACCTGGACGCCGGGAGCGCGGGCGACGGGCTGCTCCGGCAGAACCGGGCCCACCTGGACTGGCTCGACGGCGTTCTCGCCCGCCACCCCGGGCTCGTCGTCGAGAACTGTGCGTCCGGCGCCATGCGCGCCGACTACGCGCTCCTGTCCCGCCTCGATCTACAGTCCACCTCTGATCAGCAGAACCCGCTGCTGTACCCACCGATCGCGGCCGGAGCGCTCGTGGGCATCGCCCCCGAACAGGCCGCGAACTGGGCCTACCCCCAGCCTGACATGACCGACGAGCAGATCGTGTTCACCCTCTGCACGGGGCTCGCCGGACGTCTCTACCTGTCCGGACGGCTCGACGCCATGACCACCGACCAGGCAGCTCTCGTCGCCCGCGGCGTCGAGCTCGCCCGCCGGTGGTCGGCGAGGCTGACCGAAGCGGTGCCGTTCTGGCCCTTGGGCCTGCCCGACTGGGAATCGCCGCTCCTGGCCGCCGGGCTGCGCGGCCGTGACGAGTCGCTCGTCGTCGTCTGGTGGCGCGGTACCGAGGCGACCACAGTCGACGTCGACCTGCCCGCAGGGGACGTCGACGTCGCCTACGGCCCGCCCGCCGACGGCTGGCAGGTCACCCGCGACGGCGGCACCGGCGTCGTCTCCCTCACCATCCCCGCCGGGCCGCAGGCCCGCGTCCTCCGTGTCCGGCAAGCCGCGGCGTCCGGAACCGCGGCGTCCGAATCGAACTCACCGAACCGAACTCTCTGAAACCCTCCCCGCACCCGGGGCCGCCCGGCCCCACAACACCCGCAGTCGGCGAAGACTGCACCCCCGCAAGGAGTCGATATGAAGAAGTATCTGACCGTCCCCGCCGCAATCCTCGCGGTCGGCCTGCTCGCTGCCGGATGCAGCGACCCTGCGGCCGGCGGCGGTGGCGACGATGACGCCGCATCGGAGTCGTGGCCCGCGCAGGACACGGACCTGACCGGCACCACCCTGACCATCTGGGCCGCGCAGAACTCCAACACCGTCCCCGACGCCGTGGTCGCCGGGTTCGAGGAGCTCACCGGCGCCGAGGTCGAGGTCGTCACCATCCCCGACCCGTACGAGCAGGGCATCCAGACCAAGGTCGCCACCGGCGACATGCCGGACCTCGCGTTCTGGCAGCCCACGGCCTCGATGCTGACCGCGATCAACGCACCCGCGAACCTGCAGCCGCTCGACGACGCGCCGTTCGTCGACGCCTACAGCGACGGCCTCGCCGACATCACCGGCATCCTCGACGACACCCGCTACGCCGCCCTCGTCACCAGCCCCGCCGTCGAAGGCGTCTACTACAACAAGGAGGTCCTCGCCGAGCACGGCATCACCGAGACCCCGGCGAACTGGGACGAGTTCGTCGAGCTCGGCCGCACTCTGGACGGGGAAGGCCAGACCCCGTTCCACGAGATGGCCGCGGACCAGTGGGCCACCCAGTGGTGGGTCCAGGTCCAGCTCGCCGACGCCGCCGCCGACGGCCTCTGGGACCGCGTGAACACAGGCGAGGAGGAGTTCACTGATCCGGCCATCCAGGACGCCATCACCACCTACCAGGGACTCGTCGACGACGGCCTGTTCAACGAGGACATCAAGACCGCCACGTTCGAGGACCAGGCCGACGCGCTGCTGACCGGCGACGCCGCCATGGTGGTGCAGGTCAACTCGTTCTTCGGCCAGCTCCAGGCGCTCGCGGACTCCGACGAGCTCGACGAGAAGATCGGCTTCTTCCCGATCTCGCCGAGCGGCAACGTCGGCACCTTCATTCCCGACCAGTCCAACGCGCTGGTCGCGTTCAAGACCGGTGACGCCGAGCGTGAGGCGGCCGCCCGCCAGCTGCTGTCCTACTGGCTCGGCGACGGCTACGCCGACTTCGTCGCCGACCGGGAGACCATCTCCCTGCAGGACGGCGTCGCCACGCCGGACAGCGTCCCCCAGGCGCTGCTGGACGTGCACGCCTCCCTGGCCGACTCCGTCGGATCCATGCAGGCACTCGCGGTGGCGAACCCCGACCTGTACATCTATCTCGCCGACATGATCCAGGGCGCCACCACGCCCGAGGAGGTCGCCGAGCAGACCCAGGACCAGTTCGGCCAGCTCGCGCGCGCCCAGGGCGTCGAGGGCTTCTGAGGGGCCGGGGTACCTGACCGACACCGCGGCGGCCGCCGTCGTGCACCACGACGCCGGCCGACGCACCGACCGACACCGCACGGTGCCGGGCCGCTCCCGTAGCGGCCCGGCACCCTCCGCCCGAGGATCCACCGTGACCGCACAGCTCGACCCCAGGACCGCGCTCGGCGGCGTCCGCCCGACCGTGCCCGACCGTCCGCCCTCCCGTCGCACCAACCGGCCCGGCACGCACCACCCGGCCCGGTACCTCGTCCCGGCCTTCGTGATCCTGGGCGTCTTCTTCTTCCTGCCGACGATCTTCAACTTCGTCTACGCCCTGACCGACTGGTCCAGCTTCAAGAGCGAGATCGGGTTCGTCGGCCTGCGCAACTTCCAGGACCTGTTCGCCAGCGGAACGCTCCTGACCTCCCTGCGCATCACCCTCGTCTACGCCGTGCTCGTGGCGATCTTCCAGAACCTCTTCGGCCTGCTGCTCGCCCTCCTGCTCGAGCGCGACACCCGGGTCAACCGCTTCGCGCGGGTCATGTTCTTCATCCCGGTCGTCATGTCGGCGCTCGCCGTGGGCTACGTGTTCCAGGCGATCCTCAAGCCCGAGGGTGCCCTGAACTCGATCCTCGGCGGACTGTTCGGGCAGCAGGTCACGATCCCGTGGCTCGGTAGCACGACATGGACGATCGTCGTCGTGGCGCTCATCCACGCCTGGAAGTGGATGGGCCTGTCCATGCTGATCTACCTCGCCGGCCTCAAGACCATCAACGAGGACGTGCTGGAGGCCGCCCGGCTCGACGGCGCCTCCGCGTGGACCCTCTTCCGGGAGATCCGGTTCCCCCTCCTGGCACCCGCCCTGACGTTCAACGTCGCGACCGCGCTGCTCGGATCGATGAACGGGTTCGACATCGTCCAGGCCACCACCGGCGGCGGCCCCGCCCGCACCACCGAACTACTCAACATCTTCGTCTTCCGCACCTTCGGCCAGGGGCTGTTCGCGCAGGCCACCACGATGAGCCTGGTGCTCTTCGTGGTCGTCGTGGCGCTCGCGTTCCCCGTCATCCGGACCCTGCGCAAGCGGGAGGAGATCCTGTGACCGCCTCGATCGGCTCGCCCGACCCGGCCCACTCGCCCCGCCCGTCCGCCTCGGCCGAATCGCCTGGCGCGACCGGCGCTGCCGGCCCACTCGCCCTGCCCGCCTCCCGGGTGCCGGGAGGCGTCGACCGTAGCGGCGGCGGCCGCCGTGCCGTCGATCGTCGCGGCACCGACCGTCACGGTGCCTGGCACCGCATCCAGCCCGTCGTCGCGGTGCTCGCCGTGGTCGTCCTCGTCGGGCTGCCGCTGTGGATCGTGGTCGTGACCGCGGGCAAGACCCAGGCCGACGCCCTCAACCCCAACCTCTCCCTGCCCGACGGCTGGCACTACGCCGAGAACTTCGCCGCGGTGTGGCAGCAGGGCCGCGTCCCCGCGGCGTTCTTCGGCAGCTTGCTGGTCATGGTCCCCGCCGTGGCGGGGGTCCTCGCGCTCGGCTCGCTCGCCTCCTGGGTGCTGGCCCGGCGCGGCTCGCGGCTCATGGCCGTGCTGTACGCGCTCGCGATCAGCGGGATCGTTCTCCCGCCCGCCGTGGTCACCGTGGTCCTCCTGCTGCGCCAGCTCGGCCTCGCCGGGACCGCCGTCGGCATGATCGGCGTCTACATGGGCATGTACATGTCGACGGTGATCTTCTTCGTCACCGGCTTCGTGCGCACCATCCCGGCCGAACTGGAGGAGGCCGCCCGGGTCGACGGCGCCCGTCCCCTGCGCGTCTTCGGCACGATCATCCTGCCGCTCCTGGCGCCGGTGCTGGCCACGGCGACGATCCTCATCTGCCTCTACGTCTGGAACGACGTCTTCTACGCGTTCTTCGTGGTCGGCGGGCGGCTCGACACCCTGCCGCTGAACCTCTTCCAGGTCGCCAGCGCGGGCCTGTACCTCGACAACTGGCACCTGATCTTCGCCTACGTCCTCCTGATGAGCCTGCCCCTGCTGGTCGTCTTCGTCATCGCCCAGCGCCGCATCATCTCTGGCATCACCTCGGGTGCGGTGAAGTGACCGTTGGGTCCGACGGGCTGAGTGGTCGGCCGGCCGCGCGGTGGTGTCGGCCGCGTGGCAGGTGTCGGCGGCCCTGCCGCGTGGCGGTGCGGGCGTTCTCGCGGGACCGGCTCGGTGTCCCTGACGACGAAGCCGCACACCCCCGGGGGCGCGGTGCGTCGGACACGCACACGGGACGTCCGACGCTGCCGGTCCCGGCGGAGTGTCATCCCGCGAGCCGAAGGAACAGGCTGAGGATCATCCCGAGGCCGAACAGCACGAGGAAGCCACCGGCGGCCCTGGTCAGCCACGGGAGGATGCGGGAGAGGCCGGCGAGTGCGCGTTCGGAGCCGAGGGCGACGGCGACGAAGAGGTCCCACACGAGGACGAGCGTGAACATCCACGCCCCGTAGAGCACCAGCGATGCCGGGGACGCGCTGGTGAGGGCAGTGGCGAGGCTGACGTAGAACAGCGCGTTCTTCGGGTTGAGCAGGCCAGAGGCCAGCCCGAGCCCCAGGTTCCGCGCCCAGGTGGTGCGCACCACTCGCGGCTGGTCGCCGAGTTCGGAATCCGCTCCGGCGCGGAGGAACACCACCCCGACGAAGGTCAGGAACATGCCACCGGCCGTCTGGGCGAGGTCCACGATCACCTGGTCGGAGACGAGGGACACCCCGGAGAACGCCGCGGCGATGAAGAGGCCGTTCGCCGCGGCGACCCCGACACAGACTCCGCTCGCGTTCCGCCAGCCACCGGCCATCGCGGTGCGGGCGATGAGGAAGAAGTCCACGCCGGGGATCAGCAGGGCCAGGAAGTGCGCGACCGCGACGGCAAGGAACTGCTCCATGTTCTCCCCTGAGATATCGACGACGAACCTCGTCGAGTCTCGAGCGGTCGGCGGGCGGGGTCTTGTACGAAATTGCGTCAGCGACGGTAAGCGCCCGGAGTGGCGGCGACGTGGGCGCGGAAGACGCGGTGGAAATGGCTCTGATCCGTGAAGCCCAGCGCGTGCGCGGTCTCCGTCAGCGGCCGCCCCCCGCGGAGCATCGCGCGCGCCGTGATGACCCGGTCGTTGTGCCGCCACGCCACCGGTGAGAACCCGGTGGCCCGCTTCATCGACCGGATGAGCTGGTACCTGCCCATCCCGACGAGCTCTCCCAGCTCGTCGAGCAACGGATTCGACGCGTCGCGCCGCAGCCGGTCGAGCACCGGCCGCAGTCGTGCGGCGAGAGCCGCGTCGGTGGTGGGAGCGATCCGGCGATGCGGTGTGAGCTTCCCGCACTCCCGCAGGACGCGGCGGAGCCCTGCCTCGACTCGTTGGCCGTCGGCGCCGGCGAAGAGCAGATCGTTGATCGCGCTGAGCCGGCGGTGCAGGCCCGGATGCCGGAACACGGTGATCCCGATCAGGAGCTCGCTCGCCGCGACTGGTCCCGAAGTCACTCGGCCCGAAGCCACTCGGCCCGAAGCCACTCGGCCCGCCGCCAGTGATCCCGCCGCACGGGAGCCCGCCACCAGCGGTCCCGACGTACCCGAGCCCGGCGCACCCGGCAGGAGTGTCGTGATCCACTCCTGGTCGGCCTGGATCATCTGATACCGCCAGCGGCCGTGCTCCGGGTTGCAGGCGTGAACGTGCCCCGCGGGAATGAGGACCACATCACCCGCGGTGAGCGGGACCGGCGCACCTGACGCGCCGGCGAACGCCGTCGTGCCGGAGTCGATCAGCCCGATCGAGAAGCGGTCGTGGGTATGCGGCCGGTAGCAGGCGACCTCCTGACAGGATCGCCGGGACTCGAGCTGCGGCATGAGCGCGCTGTGCCAGAACTCGGGCATGAACCGCCGTCCTCCTCCCGCGGTGCGCTTGGGGTCACCTCGGCCCGGCGGCCGGAGACAGCCGTCGCGACGGACATGACCCTATCGCCGCACCCAGGCCGGCCATCGGCCGACCCGAGCCGGTGGCGGAGCGCCTTCGAGTCCTGACGAGGCGGGGATCCGTCGTCGTACTCGGCTGCGGCCCGTCCTTGCGTGGACGATCGGCACTTCGGCGAGTGATCGGCAGTTCGAACTGCCGACCACTCACCGAACTGCCGACCATAGCCTGCGAGGCCGCCGAGCCCCCGGGGCTGGCCGTGCGCGGCCCGGACCACTCAGGTGATGTGCCATTGCTGGTTCGTGCTCGTCGAACCGGTCCACTGGGCGGCGTCGGCGCCGTTGGTGGTGCGGCCCATGCCGTCGAGGTACAGGCCGGTGGCGCGGTTGCGCAGGCGGGCGCCGTCGAGCTGCCACTGCTGGTTGGCGCTGCCGGAGCTGGACCACTGTCCGACGGCGTCGCCGTTGACGGTGCGGCCCATGCCGTCCAGGTAGAGCCCGGTGGCGGCGTTGCGGAACCGCACGTACCCGCCGCCGGCCTCCCGATCCCACTGCTGGCGCGTGCTGTCGGAGCCGGACCACTGTCCGACGGCGTCGCCGTCGGACATGCGGCCCATGCCGTCCAGGTAGAGGCCCGTGGCGACGTTGCGGAGCCGGACCGACGTGGCCGGGGCGTGCATGAGGGTGGTGAACCCGAGGGCGTCGTAACCCCCGGAGTTCGGGCTGTAGTCGCCGCCCCCGCCGTCGGGCCGGAGGAACTCGGCGATCTCCTGGGTCCACGGCGCGGGCAGGCCGCGACGACCCTGGTAGTGGCCGAGGACGAGGTCCCACACGGGCCGGGCCTGGCCGCGCTCGCCGCTGCTGATCTCGGTGTGCGTGTGCCATCCCGCGTGGGGTGCGGTCGTGTCGGGCCCGGACTGCCATGTGTAGTCGGTGAACGGTACATCGTGGCCGAGGTTGTACCGGGCGACGTACTCGCACGCCTTGAGGAACCGGTTGTCCCCGTAGCCGTAGCAGTCCACGCCCTGGTGCCAGGCCATCTCGCAGAAGGTGCCCATGAGCCCGATGCCCATGATGCTGTGTGCCTGGTCCCGGCCGGACTCCTGCCACTGCGCCAGGCCTTCGCCGTCGTACACGTACGGGATGGCGTGCTCGACGGAGCCGTTGCCGGCGCCGTTCTCGAAGTAGTCCAGGGCGCGGCTGACGAGGTCGTCGCGGTCGGCGAAGATCCCGGTCGCGAGGATCCCGGCCATGTTGCACAGGTCCCAGTTGGCCCAGTAGTTCGTGATGACGGCGTTGTTGTGGTGGGTCAGGAAGTCCTCGCTCAGCGGGTGGAAGACGTTCAGGAGCATGTCGCGGAACCGGCCGACGTCGAAGCCCGGGTAGCCGCGCATGAGCTCGGCGGCGTTGGCCCACTCGTAGCCGTAGATGCCCGCGGCGAGGAAGCGGTCGGCGTT
>NZ_BAAGRL010000013.1:0-30996 GCF_054782975.1 Myceligenerans halotolerans | reverse complement strand
GTAGTTCGAGCCGTCGCCGCCACGGACGATCGTCTCGACGGGGCGCGGGCTCCAGTCGGCGGCCGAGCGACCGTTGGCGACCAAGCGGTCCCAGCCGCCGGTCCAGGGTTGGCTGCCGGCGGCCACGCGGTCGGCGGCCCGGGCGAGGCCGGCCGCGGTGTGCAGCATGCTCGGGTGGGCGGCGACCGCCGCGGCCGGGATCGAACCGGCGGTCCAGGCGAGCAGCGGGGCGGCCGCCGCGGCGCCGAGCACCGTGCGGCGTGACACGGGCGTCCGGGCGAGCGAGGTGATCCGCGGTGTCCGCGGCGGGGGAGGGGTGGACGACATCGTTGTCTCCGTTCGTTCCTGCGACTCGTCGCCGAGCCGCCGTGGGACCTTCGTCGTCCCTTCGTCATCGTCGGCGCCGGGACGGAGGGACCGATCGAATGAGAAAACGTTATCACCCAGTGGGTGAATTTGGGAGACCTGTCGTACTTCGACGGCGTGGGCGGTGCGGCGGGCGGTGACGCGGGTGATGTGGCGCGCATGGCCGGTCATGGCATGGCCGACTACGCGGAAGATCGGTCCTTTGGTGAGTGATCGGCCGTTCGAACTGCCGATCGCTCACCAAAGGATCGACCGCGTGGGAAGCCGCCGGCGCGCCGCACCCGCGTGGGCGGGTGTGCTCCGGCCAGCCGGGTTGTGGTCGGGGGTTTTCCGTGTGGTCGGTCAAGTGATTGACCGACCACACGGAAAACCCCCGACCATGCGCAGGTCCCCCGACCACACGGAACCGTGGGCCCGCCACCCGCCACCCGCCACCCGTCACCCGCCACCCGCCACCCGCCACCGCACCCCGGTCAGGCGCGGGGTGGGGCCGTGGACTCGCGGACGACGAGCTGGGGGACGACGACGCTGGCCGCCCCTGCGGGCTCCCCGTCCACGAGACGTGCGAGCAGCGTGAAGGCGCGTTCGCCCAGGTCCTCGAAGTCCTGGTCGACCGTGGTGAGCGACGGCTGCCACATGTGGACCAAGGGCTGGTCGTCGAACCCGATGACCGACACGTCCGCGGGCACCTGGATGCCCCGGTCCGCCAGGGCGCGCATGAGGCCGATCGCGATCTCGTCGTTGCCGCACAGCACTGCGGTGACGTCGTCGCGGCCGGCGATGCGCTCGCCCCACCGGTAGCCGGAGGCGGCGTCCCACTCGGCGTTCATGACCGGCGGGGCGGCGATGCGGGCGTCGGTGAGCGCGGCGCGCCAGCCGTCGGTGCGGCCGGAGTGCTTGCCGGCGGTGGGGCCCGCGATGTGATGGACCGTGCGATGCCCCAGGCGCAGCAGGTAGGCGGTGGCCTCGCGCGCCGCGGTGCGCTCGTCGATCAGCGCCGCCGGGATGCCTCCCGAGCGGCGCGAGCCGCCGCCGGCGACGACGACCGGCAGCCCCTCGGGGAGCATGTGCCGGGCGTTGATCCCCGCCCGGTCGAACTCCAGGGCGATCGCGCCGGCGGTCGGTTGGGACAGGGCGAGGTCGATGGCGCGGCGGATGTGGTCGTCGTCGCTCGACTCCACCACCGTGATCGTCACGGACATGCCCGCGCGGCGCGCGGCCGTCTCGATGCCCTTCAGCGTGCGCGCGTACCCGTAGTTCGCGGTGCCGCCGGAGAGCACGGACACCAGCGTGCGCCGTCCGGAGCGCATCGATCGTGCGGCTCCGTTCGGCCGGTAGCCGAGGCTCTCGACCGCCCGCTGGACCCGTTGGGCCAGTTCGGGGGCGACGTACTTGGTCCCGTTCAGGACGCGCGAAACCGTGGGCACCGAGACCTGGGCCTCCCGCGCGACGTCGGCGAGGACCGGCGCGCGATATCGCTTCTGCGTCGTCATGACCCGAGGATATGCGCTGATCCACCTTGGATGATCGTTTTCCCGCGCGCGTCACCCCTGTCCCTGACCGTGTCGAGGGCATGCCATGGGCTGGATACAGGGCCTTGCGTCCCGCCGATGGCGTGTGCTTTGCAGCGAACGGAGGGGCCGCCGTGTCACGAGTTGGTGACGGACTCTTGCCATGATCCCGGGCCTGTGTAGGATAACGATATCCCGCCACGCCGCTCATGGCCGAGCAGCCTGTCGCGGGATGCCAGAGCTATCCCACCGAACCGTCGGCGGGATGCCTTGCGCTCGTGAGAACGATTTCCCGTCCGAGGGTGTGACGGGTGTCGTCCACGGGCCGTCTCGAAGGAGAGAGCTGATGAGGATCAACCGCACCCGGTGGGTGACGACGGGAGTCGCCGCGGCGGCGACCGTGAGCCTGGCCGCCTGCTCCAGCGGCGGATCGGCCGCCGAGCCCGGCGGGCCGGAGGAGCAGGCGGGCCCCGTGGCCCTCGAGATCTGGGGCTGGAACGCGGAGACCGGCGAGCAGATCGTCGACGCGTTCAACGAGGCTCAGGACGAGGTGGAGGCCGAGTACGTCCTGCAGGCCAGCAACGTCGCCACCCAGACCAACTTCCAGAACGCCATGGAGGCCGGCTCCGACGTCCCGTGCCTGGTCCAGGGCTTCGCGCCGCTGACGACGATGGTCGTCAGCGGCTGGGCGCAGGACATCACCGAGCTGGTCGAGGGCTCCACCGACCTGTACAACGAGGGCGCGCTCGCCTCGGCGCAGGTCGACGGCCGGTACTACGGCCTTCCGGCCGGGGCGGACGGCCAGTTCTACATGGTGAACCAGAAGACGTTCGACGAGTACGGCGTAGAGGTCCCCACCACCTGGGACGAGTTCGTCGAGGTCGGCCGCGAGCTCAAGAAGGACGGCGTCGACATCACCAACCTGGCGGGCGAGGACCCGAGCGTCCTGATGAACCTGGCCCAGCAGGCCGGCGCCGAGTGGTTCGCGATCGACGGTGACCAGTGGGTGGTGAACTTCACCGACGAGCGGACCCTCGCCGCGGCCGACGTGGTCCAGCAGCTCATCGACGAGGACCTGGTCTCCAACGAGACCTACATGGACCGGCCCGCCCTCTACAAGTACTTCGACTCCGGCAAGATGGCCTCCACGACCACGCAGTGGTGGTCGCTCACGGGCCTGCAGACCAACATGCCGGACTCCGGCGGTGACTGGACGGCGCACCCGATCCCGCAGTTCGCGGATGCGGCCGCGCCCGTGACGCCGGGGCGTGCCACCGCGTCGTTCGTGCCCGTGGGCTGCGAGCACCCCGAGGCGGCCGCGGCCTACGGCGACTGGCTCACCACGTCCGACGCGATCGAGGCCGGCCGCAACGCCGAGACGGGCGCCGTCAGCTTCCCCACGCAGATCCCGGACCCGTCCGACTACGTCGACGAGGTGGTCCCCGAGGGCTTCTTCGCCGACGACAAGGCCGCGGCCGACGAGATCGTGTCCGCCCAGGCGCAGGTGATCGGCAAGTTCGAGCTCGGCCCGAACTACGACGCCTGGTTCCCGGAGCTGCAGGACCAGTGGGGCAAGGCCGTCGCAGGGAAGGTCACGCTCGCGGAGGCGCTGACCGCCGTGCAGGAGTTCGTCGCCTCGGACCTGGAGAGCAAGGGCATCTCCTACACCGTCGCCGAGTGACCCACTGATCCACGAGGGGAGGACGCCGATGTCCGTCAACACACAAGACAACCGCACCGTCGCGCGCGATCCGGTCCCGCCGGTCCGGGACCTGCCATCCGGCAGTCGGCCCAGGCGCGGCTCCTCCCCTCGTGGGCGTACCCCGTTCTGGAACTGGCGAACCGCCCAGAGCGTCAAGGGCGCCTCGCTCACCTTCCCGTTCCTCGCCGGCTTCACACTGTTCGTGATCGTGCCGGTCGCGATGGCCCTCCGGGAGAGCGTCTACGCCACGAAGTCCACGGGCGGCCTGGGCTTCGGCGGCGAGACCGTCACCTTCGCCGGGCTGGACAACTTCGTCGCCGGCTTCGCCGACGGTTCCTTCTGGGCGGGGATGCTCAGGGTGTTCCTGTACGCCCTGGTCGTGGTCCCGCTGACCCAGGTGCTGAGCCTTGCCCTGGCACTCCTGCTCGACGCCGCGCGGCGCCGGGCCGCAGCCCGGTTCCGGGTCGCGCTGCTGCTGCCCTACATGGTGCCGGGCATCGTCGGGACGATGGTCTGGATCTACCAGTACAGCCCGGTGGTCGGGCCGCTGACCCCGTTCTTCGAGCTCTTCGGGCTCGACGTGAACTTCTTCTCCAGCTCGATGGTCTGGGTGTCGATGGGCAATCTCGCGATCTGGAGCGCACTCGGATTCACGATGCTGATCCTCTACGGGGCGCTCCAGTCCGTGCCCCACGAGGTCTTCGAGGCGGCCCGCCTCGACGGCGCGTCCGAGCTGCGGATCGCGTGGTCCATCAAGGTCCCGTTCGTGCGCGGGTCGCTGGTGCTGACGTCGCTGCTCTCGATCATCGGCACCCTGCAGCTGTTCGACCAGCCCTTGCTGTTCCGGGCGATCACCCCCGAGACCATCACGCGGGACTTCACGCCCGCGATGATGATCTACGACCAGGCGTTCATGGTGGGCAACCTGAACTACGCCACGGCGCTGTCGATCATCCTCGCCCTCGTCGTCGGCATCGCGTCCGCGATCATCTACCGCTTCATCAACAGGGAAGAGCCATGAGCGACACGACACTCGTGCCCGATGCCGTGGTCGACGAGAAGACCACGCGCAAGCCCGTCCGCCGTCGTCGTCGGCGGGTCGAGGAGTACTCCTCCGTCGCGGAAGCCCGCGGCTCCTCCCGCTGGGTCGTCCTGGGGGTACTCGTCGCCCTGACGCTGTACGCCGTCGGGCCGCTGTGGTGGCTGCTCGTCGCGGCGACCAAGAGCAGGCGGGAGCTGTACACCACCAGCGGGCTCTGGTTCGGCGAGTTCAACCTGTGGGAGAACCTGGCCACCCTGCTCACCTACCAGGACGGGATCTTCGGCCGCTGGCTGTGGAACACCGTCGTCTACGCGGGGCTCGGTTCGCTCGGCCTGACGCTGGTCGCGCTCGCGGCGGGCTACGGCATCGCGAAGTACCGGTACCGGGGGCGCGGGCTGACGATGGGCCTGATCATCGGGTCGTTCCTGATCCCGGGTTCGCTGATGGTCGTGCCGACCTTCATCCTCTTCGTGCAGCTCGGCCTGTACGACACGATGTGGGCGATGATCCTGCCCGGCATGTTCGGGTCGTTCTCCGTCTACCTGGCCAAGGTCTACGCCGAGGGCGCCATGCCGTCGGAGCTCATGGAGGCCGCCCGCATCGACGGCGCGGGGGAGTACCGGATCTTCTTCTCCATGGGCCTGCGCCTGATGTCCACGGCCGGCGCGACGATCTTCCTGCTGCACTTCGTGGCGTCGTGGAACACGTTCATGTGGCCGCTGGTCTTCCTCAAGGGCGTCGAGAAGTGGCCCGTGATGCTCGGCATGTACTCCTGGCTGCAGCGCGGCATCGACAGCACGGTGGACCTCACCAGCCTCGTCATCACCGGGTCGCTCGTCTCGACCATCCCGATGGTGGTGCTCATGATCGCGATGCAGCGCTACTGGCGCTCCGGCGTCACCATCGGCAGCCTCAAATGACCGCGGGCGCCCGCCCGCTCCGCCGTCGGCCCCACCACCCTCCGGAGGTTCTCTTGACCGTGCCCTCGCGCGCCCCGCGCGGCACCATCGCGCCCGGCCGCCTGTTCGCCGACCAGGGCGGCGACGTCGCCCAGCTCCACGGCGCCGGGATCCAGCAGTACGACGGCGTCTTCTACGCCTGGGGCGAGGACAAGACCCACGGCGGGACGTTCGGCGGGGTGGCCTGCTACTCGTCCCCGGACCTCGCCACCTGGACGTCCCACGGGCACGCGCTCGCCGTCGACGACGCCATCCCCGACCTCGCGCCCGGCCGGGTGATCGAACGCCCCAAGGTGCTGCGCAACCCCGCCGGGACCTACGTCATGCTGCTGCACGTCGAGTCCGCCGACTACTCCTACGCCCGCGTCGGGTGGGCCGCCGCGGACCGGCCCGAGGGCCCCTACACCTACCTGCGCTCCGAGCGCCCGCTCGGCAACATCAGCCGCGACATCGGCGTCTTCGCCGACGACGACGGGACCGGCTACCTGCTCAGCGAGGACCGCGAGCACGGGCTGCACGTCTACCGGCTCTCCGCCGACTACCTCGCCGTCGACGAGATCGTCTCCACGACGCTCACCCCGCCCAGCGACCACCCCGCCGGCCCCCACGGCTACGAGTCGCCCACCATGGTCAGGGCCGACGGCCTCTACTACCTGTTCGGCTCCGACCTGACCGGCTGGTCCACCAACGACAACAAGTACGCCACCGCGCCCTCCCCGGCCGGCCCGTGGAGCGACTGGCGCGACTTCGCGCCGCCCGGATCGGCGACCTACGACTCGCAGGTGTCCGTCGTCGTCCCCGTGCGCGGCAGCGAGACCACGAGCTACGTCTACGCCGGGGACCGCTGGAACAAGGACGACCTCTTCCACTCCGCACCCGTCTGGCTCCCGATGCGGATCCAGGACGGCCGGGCCGAGCTGGAATGGCGCGACACCTGGACCCTCGACCCGGCGACCGGGGTGATCGCGTGACCGTGACGCTGCCCGGTCTGGCGGGCGACGACGAGCAGTACCTCGAATGGGGAAACGACGTCGTACGGATCGCCGTCGCCCACGGGCCCGGCACCACGCCGCGGCTCGTCGCCCTGTGGCACACCGGCGAACCCCACCCCGACCTGCCCGGACTGCGACGCTCCGCGCTGCCGGTCCTGGAGGTCGCGGTGCTCGGGGACGGCCGGTCGGGCACCTCCGGCAAGCGGCACGTCGACGGCGCCGCCGCCCAGCGGCTCCGCCTGACCGGGCACCGCGAACGGCGGACCGGCCAGGTGACCCTTCTGGAGCTCGACCTCGCCGAGGACGCGACCGGGCTGCGCGCCACCGTCACCTACGAGGCGGCCGACGGCGTCCCCGTCGTGCGGTCCCGGGCCCGGATCACCGCCGACCGCCCCGCGGTCCTCGACCACGCGACCACCGGAGCGCTCGGCGGGCTCGGGCACAGGGCGCGCTGGGAGAACGACCTGGCCGTGTGGGAGGCCGCCAACCCCTGGAGCGGCGAGTTCCGCTGGCACCGGGCGACCCTCGCCGAACGCGGCCTGATCGACGTCGGCATGGTGCGCCACGGCCAGGTCGGATCGAAGAACCGCGTGACACTCACCTCCACCGGCGCGTGGTCCACCTCCGAGCACCTCGCCCAGGGGATCGTCGAGGACGCCCGCACCGGCCGCATGATCGCCTGGCAGGCCGAGACGAACGGCGCCTGGCACGCCGAGCTCGGCGACCGGTACGACGACGTCTACCTGCTGGTCACCGGCCCGACGGCGGCGGAGCACCAGTGGGCGGGGCGCGTCGGGCCCGGCAGCCCGGGCGGTTCAGCGGCCGCCGAGGCCGACGCCGCGACCGGTGCCATGGCCGACGCCGTGGCCGGTCCTGCGGCCGATGCCGCGCCGGACGCCGTGACCGGCACCGCGGCCGGTGCTGGGACCGGCACGACCTTCGACACGGTGCCCGTCAGCCTCGCCGTCGTACCCGGTCATCCCGGAGGGACGGACGCGACCGTGGGGGCGCTCGCGGCCGCGCTGACGGCGGACCGGCGGCGCACCCGCCGGCCGCACCCGGACCACGACCACCTGCCGGTGGTCTACAACGACTTCCTCAACGGGCTGATGTCGGACCCGACGACCGAGCGCATCCTGCCCCTCGTCGAGGCGGCGGCGGACCTCGGCGCGGAGTACTACGTGATCGACGCCGGCTGGTACGACGACGAGTCCGGCGGCTGGTGGGACTCGGTCGGCACCTGGGAGCCCTCGGCCAACCGGTTCCCGGGGGGCGGGCTCGCCGCCGTGATCGACCGCATCCGGGAGCTGGGCATGAAGCCGGGGCTGTGGCTCGAGCCCGAGGTGGTCGGGGTGCGTAGCCCGGTCGCGCGGGAGCTGCCGCCCGAGGCGTTCTTCCAGCGCGTTGGCCACCGTGTCACCGAGTGGGGCAGGCACCAGCTCGACCTGCGGCATCCTGCGGCACGGGCTCACCTGGACGGGGTCGTGGACCGGCTGGTGGGCGAGTTCGGCCTCGCCTACCTCAAGCTCGACTACAACGTGGACATCGGCCCGGGGACGGACGCCGGGGGTACGGAGCCCGCCGGCAACGGACTGCTGGAGCACGGCCGCGCCATGCTCTCGTGGGTAACCGCTGTCATGGACCGCCATCCGGGTCTCGTCGTCGAGGGATGCGCGGCGGGCGGGTCGCGGACGGACGCCGCCGGCGGGGCGGTGTTCCCGGTCCAGTCACTGACGGACCAGCAGGACTTCCGGCTCGTGCCGCCCGTCGCGGCCGCCGCGCCGCTGACCATCCCGCCCGAGCAGGCGGGCGTGTGGGCCTCCGTGGACGGCACGATGACGGCCGAGGAGATCGCGTTCTCGCTGGTCACAGCCATGCTGTCCCGCGTTCACCTGGCCGGTCGGATCGACACGCTCGACAGCGGGCAGCGCGCTTCCGTCCGGGAGGCGCTGGGGGTGCACCGCGCCCTGCGGGCGGCGGCGGCCAGGTCGGTCCCGGTCTGGCCGCTCGGCCTCCCGGGCTGGCGCGACCCGTGGGTCGCACTGGGCGCCCGCGACGGCGCGGACCTGTACCTGGCGGTCTGGCGCCGCGACGCCGACGATGGCCAGAGCGGCGACAGCGTGCGGCTGTACCTGCCTGGCCTCGTCGCCACGGGTGACGCCGAGGTGCTGTACCCGGCCTGGTCGGGCGCGTCCGCCGTCGTTGTCGAGGGAGGTGGAGCCGTCGAGGTCAAGCTCCCCGCACCGGTCTCGGCCCGCCTGCTGCGGCTGCCGGTGGCAGACCGCCCGGTGGCGGCGCGCCCGGTGGCCGACCGCTCGCCGACGGACCGCCCGATGGCCGATCGCCCGTCGGCAGATCGCCCGTCGGCAGACCGCCCAGGGGGTGCCGCGTGAGGGTGACGAACCCGGTGGTGCGCGGCTTCGCGCCGGACCCCTCGGCGATCCGGGTGGGGGACTGGTACTACCTCGCGACCAGCTCGTTCGAGTGGTTCCCGACGATCCCGCTGTACCGGTCGCGGGACCTCGGCCGATGGGAGTTCGTGGGCGGCGTCGACTCCGCGGTGCCGGGCCGGTCGCTGCTCGGCGTCCCGGACTCCGGCGGCATCTGGGCCCCGGCTCTCAGCCACGACGGCGAGGTGTTCTGGGTGGTGTACTCGATCGTGCGGTCGGTCGGGCGCCGGTTCTACGACCTGGAGACCTTCGTGTGCACGGGCCGCGATCCGGCCGGGCCGTGGTCCGAGCCGGTGAAGGTGCCGGGGCACGGGTTCGACCCGTCCGTGCTGCACCACGACGGACGGCACTACCTCCTCAACCTCCAGAACGACTCGCGGGTCGGCGGGCGCCGGTTCGACGGCATCGTCCTGACCGAGCTCGCCGCCGACAGGGCCGACGACGGCACGGTGCGCGGCCTGCGCGCCACGGGGCCGACGCACCTGCTGCTGCAGCGGGACGAACTGGTCGAGGGGCCCAAGATCACCGTCGAGAACGGCTGGTTCTACCTGCTGCTCGCCCAGGGCGGCACCGGCGTCGAGCACGGCGTCCTGGTCGCGCGCAGCCGCTCGCTCACCGGCCCCTACGAGGTCGACGACGTCCCGATGCTGACCACCCGCGACGACCCGTCCGTACCGCTGCAGAAGGCCGGGCACGGGGAACTCGTCCGGGCGCCGGACGGGCGATGGTTCCTCGTGCACCTGGCGTCACGGCCTGTGGCCACCTCGTCCGGGCCGCGCAACCCGCTGGGGCGGGAGACCGCCGTCCAGCCCGTGGTCTGGACCGACGGCTGGCCCCGGCTGGCCCACGGAGGCTGGCACCCGGCGGTCGAGGTGGACCTGCCGGACCTGCTCGGCGCCCAGCCTTCGCTCGAGGTCCTGGGCCCGCCCGGTGCGCTACCTCCGGACGACGCCGAACGCGCACTCGACCGCGCGCCCGGCTGGCCCTGGTCCACGCTGCGCGAACCGGCCGGTGACTGGGTCCGGATCCCGGCCCCCGAGCGGGTCCGGATGCGGGGCCGGATGGGCGCCGAGTCCTTGTGGCAGCAGTCGCTGCTCGCCCAGCGCCTCACCGAGCACCGCACCGAGGCCGCGGTGACCGTCGAGGCGGAGCCGGCCACGTTCACCCAGTCGGCGGGACTCGTGCTCTGGTACGGCACCCGCTCGTACTACCAGCTGCACGTGACCTGGACCGAGCCCGACGGCGAACCCCAGGCGGGCCAGCAGTGGCAGGGCCGCGGGCGGCGCGTCGTGCGCCTGGAGCACGGGCACCCGGACGGCGCCCGCGTCCTGGCGGTCGTCCCCGCGCCCGTCGGGCCGGTGCGTCTGCGAGTCCGCACCGACGGCGCGGCCGGCACGTTCGCGGCGGGCCCGTCCGGCGGGCCGCTCGAGCAGGTCGGGCCGGAGACGGACGTGTCCGAGCTGTCCGACGACTTCGGCGGCGAGCTGCGGTTCACCGGCTCGTTCGTCGGGATCAGTGTCGTCGACCTGGTCGACGGCACGTTCACCGCAGAGTTCTCCGACTGGGTGCACCGGTCGCAGTGACGCACCACCGCGCGGCCGAGGGACGGCCGCGTACCTGGGAGGGGAGATCGATGAGGATCACCACACGGCGTGACCGGCAACGCAGCCGGTGGCGCACCGCAACCGCCGCCCTCGGCGCGGCCGTCCTGAGCGCCACGCTCCTGACCCCGGCCACAGCGGCCACCACTACCGCCGCAGTCACCGCGTCCGTCACGGTTCCGGGTCCGCACCGACGCCACCGCGACCCTCGAGGCCCGGTCCAGGCCGGATGCCGCGACCCACGCCACCGTCACCCTCCCCGACACCGGGGGCGAGTGGCGGTACGTCACCCTCGACATCGACCAGGCCGTGCACCCCGTGTCCCCGGTCGGCTCGAACATCGTGTTCCTGAGCGCCGGCGGCGGGACGGCCGGTAGTGCGTTCGACGGCACGACCGGCGGGACGGCCGACGGCACGACCGGCAGTGCGACCGGCGGGACGGCCCACGTGGACGTCGCGGGCGTCCTCGCCCAGGCCAACGGCACGCTCACGCCCGCGGTGCTCGACGACGGCGCATCGCTGTCCGTCGTCGTGGTCGCCGGGGAGCAGTTCGCCCGCACGCTGCCGATCTCCGGCGGCGAACCCGTCACGCTGGCCCTCCAGGACGCGCCGTCGTCGGCGAGCCTCACCGCGGACGGGACGCTCACCTGGACGCCCGGCGCCGACGACGTCGGGACGCACCGCCTCGTCGTCGTCGCCTCGCATGAGCAGACCGACGCGGCCCTGCCGGTGACCGTCACCGTCGCCCCCGACCGGGCGGCCGCCGTCGACGCGAGCCTCGAAGGGCTCCAGGAACCGGCGTCGTACACCGCGACCACCTGGGCCGACGTCGCCGCCGCACGTGACGCCGCACGAGACGGCATCGAGGACGCGGACCCGAGCGAGTTCGCCGCCTTGCTCGACGACCTCCGCGTCGCCGTGGACGGCCTCGCGCTGCTCGACCCCCGCCTGCCCGACGGCACGCTGGACTTCTCGCGGATCGTCGACTCCCCGCTGTCCACCCCGACCCTGATCGCCCTCACCGACGGCGACAACCAGACCACCTGGGGCGACCAGCGCGTCCCCGGCATGGTCCTGGACTTCGGCATCGGGTACCGCGTCCGGGCCGACGCCTTCGGCTTCCTCGCCCGCGACACCTTCCCCAACCGCGCCGAGGGCACCAACGTCTACGGCTCCGACGACGGCGAGACCTGGACCCTCCTCACCGAGCACCCCAACGCCGGCGACGACGTCGCCATCGAGCAGGTGCCGGTCCGCGAGGACGTCCGCGACACCCGGTTCCGCTACCTCAAGCTGCAGATCGACGAACCAGGCGTGCCGACCGACCCCGCCTACCCGGCCGTCATCTGGACCCTCGCCGACTTCCGGATCGACGGCGAACGCACCGAGGTCGGCCTCGACACGGTCCTGGAACTGGCCGACGCCGTCGACCTGACCCCCTTCTCGCGCGCCTCCCGCGTCCTGTTCACCCGCGAGGTGGAGGCTGTCCGCAAGGCCGGCCGCCACCGCCGGCACCCTGTCGACCGACTCCTGGCAGGAGATCGTCCTGGACGAACCGGTCACCGTGGGCGCCGTGCGGGTCCTGGCGGCCTCGGGGAACACGAACCTCGCCGAGGTCGAGCTCGTGCGGTCGATCACGGACACCACCGCGGTCCGGCTCTACCTCGACGAGACCGACGGCCTCGACGAGGACGACTGGACGCGCCGGAGCTGGGCCAAGCTCACCGAGGCCCGGGAGGCGGGCGCCGCCCTGCTCGCCGACGGCGCCGGCCCCACCCAGGAGGAGGCCGACGCCGTGGCCGAGGCGCTCGCGGAGGCGGTCGACTGCCTGAGGCCGGTTCCCGGGCACGGCGGACGGCCGGGTTGGCCGCCAGGGGGCGGGCCCGACCGGCGATGAGCTGGCCTGCGCCGGGCCATGAGCTTGCTTACGCCCGGAGGGGTCGAGGCGTAAGCAAGCTCATGGTCGGCCGTTCGTCCACCCGGCGCGGTCAGTCGGCGCAGGCCGACGTCGCCCTCGCGATGCCGTCGTCACGGAGCGTCGGGAGGCCGCCCGGGCTGCCGAGGCCGCCGACGTTGCTGAAGACCGCCAGCATGAGGTCCTCGATCCCGCCCGCGCCCGAGGCCGCCAGGGACGGCCGGGCCCCGGTGCGGTCCTCGATACGGGCCAGCAGGCAGCGGTCGGGTTCGTGGCCGGCCGCGATCGGGTAGACGCGGACCGGGCGCTCGGCCGCGCCGAGGGCGTCCAGCGCCTCGTCCACCGCCGCCCGGCTCGGAGCAGGGCTGTCGCGTCCGTCCGTGATCACGATGACGGCCTGGACCCGCTCGTCGTCGGACGTCGCGGGAACCTGCTTGCCGAGGTGGCGGTGGGCGTCGCCGATCACGTCGAGCAGCGCGGTCCCGTCCCCGGCGGACACGGGCAGCGCGTCCCGCCACCCGGGAGCCGGGCCGGCGTCGTCCGGGTCGCAGAGGTCGCGGGCGCCGCCGTCGCCGGCCGGTGCGAGTCCGGGGCGGTCGGCGGGGGCGGCGGCGAGCGACCACACCGCTACCTCGTCGTCGGGGCCCAGCCGCGCGACGATCCGGCAGGTCGTCGCCATGGCGTCCTCCAGCGGCGCACCGGCCATGGAGGGGGAGTCGTCCACCACGACGACGACCTGGGCCCGCTTGGTGAACCCCTCCCAGCCGTAGCGCATGGCCCGGACGACGTCGGTGGCGGGCGGGGCGACGAGTTGTGCCGGCTCCGCGCCGACGACGTCGCGCAACATGCCGGTCGGCGCGGTCGCGTCGTCCCGGTCCCGGAAGCCCTCGGCGCGGAACCGGTCCTGCCGGTCCGGGTGCGTCAGGAACCGGTAGAACTTCTCGGCGGCTCGCCGCTGGTCCTCGCCCAGCCCCTCCCGCACGAGGAACGGATGGTCCAGCCGCACCGTCCCCTCGGCGGGCTGGAGCGCGACCAGCGGGTCGCCCGCGCCGGGCGGCGTGTCCGTGTCGGAGCAGGGCGCGGGGCGCCCGGCGGGCCGGCCCCGGTTGTACTGGAAGGCCAGCTGCTCCTCGATCACGACGGCGTCGACCGGGGGCACCGTGCCGCAGTACAGGTCCTCCAGGTAGAGGGTCGCCTCGGCGCCGTGGCTCCGCGACGACCCTTCGAGCGACCGCACCCATTCGATGACGCGCTGGTCGCGCAGCAGGTCGGTCGTCACCGGGCGGCGGGTGTCCCGGGTGGCGCCGACGGCGGCGTCGTACACGGCGACGGTCTCGGCCAGCCCCGAGGTCGACCAGAGCGGGTTGTCCCGGCCGAGCAGGACGTCGTCGTCGGCCCCGACGGCCTTCTCGTGGATCGCCGCCCACGACACCTCGGGCCACGTGCCGAGCCGCGACTCCGGGACGGCGACCGACATGACGCTCGAGGTGACCGGGCCGAGCGAGGCGAACGCCGGTGCGGGCTCGTCGGCGAGCAGGCCGTGCCACAGGGACGACGTCGGCAGCCACAGGTCCGGCCGCGGCGGCGACACGGACTGGCCCGCGCCGACGTTCTCCCTGATCACCCGAGCGTCCCAGTCGCCGGCGAGCGCCTCCATCGTCGCTCCGGAGGTGAGCCCGTGGACGCGGACGTCGACGCAGCCGAGGCCGAAGTGCCGGGCTCGCGAGAACTCGGCGGCGAGCTCGGTGACGATCTCGTCCTTCTCGGTGGAACTGCTGACGTTCAGCTCGACGCAGCGGTCCGGCCCGGGGGTGAGCGACGGCGGGAGCAGCCGGCTCGCGGACACGGCCCACAGGGTGACGGCGACGGTGAGCACCGCGACGGCCGCGGTGGCGATGCCGGGCCGGTTGCGCCGGGCCCAGGCGCGGACGCGGGCGAGGCGGTGCGTGCTCCACAGGTTCACGCCGGAGACGACGGCCCGGACCAGCCGCACGGCCCGCGGCGCGGGCACGTTGAGGTCGGCGAAGCTCGGGGCGGACCGGCCGGTGAGGACCGTCGCGCCGGGTGCGGGTGCGGTGTCGAGGATGCCGAGCAGGCGGCCGCTCTCGTCGTCGACGACGGGCGAGCCGACGAAGTCGGCGTCCTCGGGCACCTGCGTGCCGGGGGCCAGGACGACGCGGATTGCGGAGCGGTCGCCGCGGGGCTCGACGTGGCCGGCGAGCATGGTCGTGTCCCACGAGGCGCCGGTGGTCGGGCGGCCGAACACGTGCACGGCCGCGCCGGTGCCGGGTGTCGCGAGGCGGAAGGGGAGGATCCGGCGGGGGAGGCGTTCGCCGGCGGGCACGTCGAGGGCCGCGATGACCTCCTGGTCGTCGCCGCCGACCTGCCGGACCGTGCGCTGGTAGTCCCACGGGCCGGCGGCCGACTCGACGAGGGGGAACGCGACCCGGAACACGGCCGGCACCGGAGGGGCGCCGCGGGTGGCGTCGTCGGTGGCGTCGCGCGTGGGGCTCCGGGTGGCGACGTGCTGGGGGATCAGTACGCGCCGGGGCGTCACGACGACGCCGAGTCCCGCGTACCGGTCGTGCGTGTCGTACACGATCGCCACGGCACTGCGCATCCGCAGGAAGCGTGCTCGCGCGGTGGCGCCCTGCCCGATCTGGATGAGGACCTCGGGGACGAGGACGACGAGCACGGCGAGCCAGAACGCGGGATCGGTGAGGAAGCCCCCGGAGCTCAGCGTCCCGACGAACGCCGAGCTCATGACGGCGGCGATGGTGTACGTGACCGACCGCACCACGATCTTGAGGTATCTGACGAACGGTGCGCGTTCCACGATGCGCGGCATCCTCATGGCGGCTCCTCTGCTGACTCCGCCGAGACTGCCTCAGGTTCGCCGGGACGGGTTCCGGCGGAGGGGCGCGGGGCGTTCCGGTCGGACGGTCCCGGTGGCGGAGGGGGCGGGACCTGCCCCGGCGGACGTGGGATCAGCGGCTGAAGAGGCCCGCGTTGAGGAAGTCGGCGCCGAACGTTCCCTCGACGTCGGGCCGCACCGCGCGCAGTTCGACGGGCCGCAGGGACGCGAAGATCCGCTCGAGGTCGTCGAGCGTGAAGGACATACCGCCCGCGGTGTCGCCGGTCGCGAGGATGTCGCGGTCGCCCGGGCTCGGTTGCCGCTCCTGGGAGAAGGCGACGATCGCGTAGTGGCCGCTGAGTCGCAGCAGGGGCAGGAGCCGCTGGAGGTAGGTGATGCGGCGGTGGGGCGCGAGGTGGTGGAAGCAGCCGGAGTCGTAGATCAGGTCGAACGGCCCGGCCGGGAGGGGGTCCCGCAGGATGTCGAGTGCGTGGACCTCCATGCGGCTCGGGAGCGTCGGCCGGACCTCGTCGAGGACAGCGGCGGCGAGGTCGACGCCGACGACGTCCGCACCGCGCTCGGCCAGCCATCGCCCGTTGCGCCCGTTGCCGCAGCCGACGTCGAGGACGCGGGAGCCGGCGACGTCGCCGAGCAGGTCGCGCGCGTGCCAGTCGGCGAGTGGCTCGTCGGGGAGCGTCGTGTTGAGGGGGTGGCCCTCGCGCCGCAGGAGCTGTTCCCAGAACCCGGCGGCGCCGGCGCTCGTGCGGTCCCCGCGTTCGTGCTCGGCGAAGGCCCCGTCAAGGGCCTCGAACAGGTCATCGATCGTCCCGATCCGCATGTCCGAATCATCCCACATTGCACCGCCGCCGGGGGCCGCGGGGCGGCGGGGTGCGGAGTACCGTGTCCCGGTGAGTGCCGCACCTCAGGTTCATGTCGTCGTCGCGCCCGTGTTCGGGGCCAACTGCTGCGTGGTAGCGGCCGGTGGGGGCGATGCGGGGGAGCAGGACTGCGTGATCATCGATGCCGGTGCGGGCGTGGCCGACGGCGTCGCCCGGGTCGTCGAGGAGCAGCGATTGCGTCCCCGAGCCGTCCTGGCCACCCACGGCCACGCGGACCACACCTGGGACGCGGCCGAGCTGTGCGCTCGGTACGACGTGCCGATGTGGCTGCACGTCGCGGATGCGTACCGGCTCGACGATCCGTTCGGCACACTGGTCGGCGCCGCGGGCGAGGCGATCGTGAGCGGCGCCCTCGGCCGGGAACTGGCCGGCCTCGGGTTCTCCCCGGAGACGTACCGCGCCCCGGTGCCGGTGGAGGGTTTCGGCGCGGACGGCGGGTCGGCGGACCTCACGTTCGGCGCGGTGACCCTGCGTGCCGTGCACGCACCGGGGCACACGGAAGGCTCCACCCTCTACGTGCTGGACCTGCAGGAATGGGGCGGCGCTGCGGGCCGCGCCGGGACGGCCGCCGAGGCCGACGGCGTGACTGCGGACAGCGCGCCGTCCGGGATTGCGTTCACCGGTGACGTCCTGTTCGCGGGCTCGATCGGTCGCACGGATCTGCCCGGCGCCGACGACGCAGTGATGCGCGCGACGCTGCGCGACGTCGTCGCTCACCTGGATCCCCGCCTCGCCGTCGTCCCGGGCCACGGGCCGACGACGACGGTCGGTCAGGAACTGGCGACCAACCCGTTCCTGGGGTGATCTGGGCGGGGCGCGGGTGGGCGATGCGGTCGGCCGGTTGTCCGTGCGGTCGGCCGCTCGGGGGACCGACTGCACGGTCATCGGACCGACCATTCGACAAGTGACTGCGCCGGGCTGCTCGACTGGGCCGGGCTGCGCGGGCGACGCGAGCTGGTCGGGCTGGGCCGAGCCGGTCGAGGCGGGTCGGGCTCGGTCGAGTTCCGCCGCCGAACAGTACTTTCGGCCGGTACCGGCCCCCGGTCACCGGCGTCGAGCATGAGGGCATGCCCCGAACCCCCGCCGAACCGCACCCCGCACGTGCCCGCATCGCCGCCCTGGACGTCCTCCGCGGCTTCGCGCTGTGCGGGATCCTGGTCGCCAACGTCATCCCGATCAGTGCCACCGTCGCCTCCGACGCGGCCGTGACAGTCGCCGTCGGCCCGGCCACCGACGGCGGCACCGCGACGGACTGGCTGCACCTCCTCGTCGACCAGCGCTTCTTCCCGATCTTCTCCTTGCTCTTCGGTGTCGGGTTCGCGCTGCTCATGGACTCCGCCACGAGCCGCGTTCCCCGCCCCCGGCCGGTCCTGGTGCGCCGCCTGCTCCTGCTCCTCGCCATCGGGCTGGTCCACATGTTCCTGCTCTGGCCGGGCGACATCCTGACCGTCTACGCTCTCGTCGGGCTGCTCGTGCTGCTGCCCTCCACGTGGCTGCCCCGCCGGGCCGTGGCGAGCCTCGCCGGCGTCCTCCTGATCGCGCCACTCCTGCTGGGCAGCGGTCACTTCGCCCTGGTGCCAGGGCTCTTCCTGCTCGGCGCGGCACTCACCCGGTACGGCCTGCCCCACCGCATCGAGGGCACGAACCGGGCCCCCGTGCTGCCGGTCCCCGTGCTGCCGGCCGTCGCGTTCGCGGCGGGAGCCGCTCCGGCCGTCTGGGCGCAGGCGGCGCTCGAGAACACCGGTGACGTCGACACCCTCGGCTACCGGATCGTGTTCCAGCTCGCCGGGCTGCTGACCGCCGGGGTCTACGTCTGCACGCTGCTCGCGCTCATGCGCTCGCCGGCCCGTGCCGTTCTCCTGGCCGTGTTCGCACCACTGGGCAGGATGGCCCTGACCAACTACCTGACCGCCACCCTCCTGGTGCTCGGCGTGGCGCACGTCGTCGGCCACCCCGAGCGCTGGTCCTCGAAGACCGTACTGGTCGTCGCGGGCACGGTACTCGTCGCCCAGTGGCTGTTCTCCGCCCTCTGGCTCCGCCGCTTCGAGCACGGACCCCTCGAGTGGGCGTGGCGCTGGGGCACCTGGCTGCGCCGCCCGCCCCTGCGGAGGGCCGAGCGACGGACGCCGTCGGACCTCGTAGCCTGAGCGGCGTGCACACCACCGGTCGCGGAGCGGCGCTGGCCAGGACCGCCGGGGACCTTCTCCTCGGGCTCGTGCTCGCCGCGATGCTCGCGTTCACGGCTGCCGCGCTCGCCGCGAGCTGGGGCGGGCTCTCCTGGGCGTCCGGCCTCGTCGCCGGAACGGCAGTGGGAGCGCTCGCCCTGCTCCGCCGCCCGCACCGGTTCGGCACGGCGCTCGCCGGCCTGGGTGTGGCGCTGGTCGCCGTGGGCGTCGCACGGGCCGCCTCGCTGCCCGAGGAGCCGGCGCCCGCGATGGCGCTCGCGCTGGCGGTCCTGGTCGCCTCCGCCGTCCGCTCGCTCCCGTTCCGGCAGGCCACCGTGGTCGGCGGCGGGGGTCTTGTCGTGGTCGTCGCGTCGTGGCTCGCGACGACGCCGTTCACCCCGGAGGCGACCGTGATCCCGATGATGAACGGCGTGGCCTGGCTTGCCGCCGTTGCGCTCGGCCTCGGAGGCCGGCTGCTCGTGGCCCGCCGGGAGGCGGCGGTCGAGCGGGTGCGCCAGGACGAACGGCTCGCCGTGGCGCGCGAGCTGCACGACGTCGTCGCGCACCACATCACGGGCATCGTCGTCCAGGCGCAGGCAGCCCGGATCGTGGCCGGGCGGACGAGCGGGTCGGCGCCCCTCGCGGGCCCGCTCGCCGGGATCGAGAACGCCGGCTCGGACGCCCTCGCCGCACTCCGTCGCGTCGTCGGCCTGCTGCGCGACGCCGACGACGCGGCTCCTTCCGCGCCCGGCCCCGAGGCGCTCAGCGCGCTCGTGACCAGGTTCGCGGAGCGCGGTCCCGCGGTCCGCCTCAGCATGCCCGACGACGGGTCCGGGTGGCCGCCCGAGACGACCACCACCGTCTACCGCGTGGTCCAGGAGGCGCTCACCAACGTGACCCGGCACGCCCCGCACGCCCGGACCGTGACGGTCGACGTCACCAGCGCCCCGGAGAGCGTCAGCGTCGAGGTGTCCGACGACGCGCCGCACGCGGCGCCCGGGCTCCGCCGCGGCACCGGGTCCCACGGCATGGCGTCCGGCGCCGGATACGGCCTGGTCGGGATGCGAGAGCGGGTGGAGATGCTCGGCGGCAGCCTGCGCGCGGGGCCGCGGCCGGGTGCCGGGTGGGCGGTTCTCGCGACCCTGCCCCTGCCGACCGGGGAGCGGCGATGACGATCAGCGTGCTCCTGGCCGACGACCAGCCGATGGTCCGCGACGGCCTCCGCCTCATCCTCGAGGACCAGCCCGACATCGCCGTCGTCGCCGAGGCCTCCGACGGCGCCGAGGCCGTCGCCCTGGCCGAGCGGCTCCGGCCGGACGTCTGCCTCGTCGACATCCGGATGCCGGGCCTGGACGGTATCCAGGTCACCCGCATCCTCGCCGGGCCCGACGTGGTTGACCCGCTCCGGGTCGTCGTGGTCACCACGTTCGACGTCGACGAGTACGTCTACGGGGCCTTGCGCGGCGGGGCGGTCGGCTTCATCCTCAAGGGCGCCGGGCCGGCCCTGCTCGTCGAGGCCGTCCGGGCGGCCCACGCCGGCGACGCCCTGGTCTCGCCGTCGGTCACCGTACGGCTGCTCCGCGACCTGACCGCCCAGCGCGCCGCCGCGGGCAACGCGCGGAGAGCCTCGGTCCGGCCGCTGTCCGAGCGGGAGACCGAGGTGGTCCGCGCGATCGCGCGCGGCGGCACGAACCTGGAGATCGCGGCGGACATGTTCATCTCCCTCAGCACGGTCAAGGGTCACGTGGCCGCCGTGCAGGCCAAGCTCGGCCTGCGCAACCGCGTGGAGATCGCCGCGTGGGCGTGGGACAACCGGGTGGTGGGGCGCTGAGGCCCCACGGTCAGGGCCGGCCGGTCATGGCCGCCCCCCGATCGTGACCACGGTCTTGCCGCGGGCGTGGCCCTCGCCCTGTGCGGCGAGGGCGGCCGGGATCTCGGAGAACCCGTAGGTGCGGTCGACGACGGGCCGGAGCCGGCCTGCCTCGATCAGCCTCGTGAGCTCGGCGAGATTCTCGGGGTTCGCCTTGGCGCTCAGCGTCGTCACCGTCAGGCCGTTCCGCGACGGCGAGAGCATGGCCCGCAACAGGTAGGGGAGGGGGCCGAGAACCTTGCCGCCGGGCATGCCGCTGGCGGCGACGCAGATGCCGCCGGGGCGCAGTGCCCGTCGGTACTCCGCCGGGGTGTGGCTGCCGGTCATGTCGAGGATGCGGTCGTAGGACCCCTGGCGCCGGGTGAAGTCCTCGGCGGTGTAGTCGACGACGTCGTCCGCCCCGATCGAGCGCACCAGGTCGAGCGCGTCCGTGCGGCACACGCCGGTCACGTGCGCTCCCCGTGCCTTCGCGACCTGCACGGCGAAGGTGCCCACCCCGCCGGAGGCGCCGTTGATCAGCACGCGGTGACCAGGCGCGACGTCGGCGGTACGGATTCCCTGGAGCGCGGTGATCCCGGCGAGCGGGACGGCCGCGGCCTCTGCGAAGCCGAGGCCTGCCGGCTTGGGGGAGAGGGCGCCCTCGGCGGCGACGACGTACTCGGCGAAGGCGCCCCGGGACAGTTCGCCGAAGACCTCGTCGCCGGAGCGCCATCGCGTGACCTTCGAGCCGACTGCCTCGACCGTGCCGGCCAGGTCGGCGCCCGGGACCGGATTCCTCGGGCGGGACAGGCCGAGTCCGAGCCGGAGGATGTCGGGGCGGCCGACGACTTCCATCCAGTCCTTGGCGTTCACCGCGGCCGCCTCGACCCGGACCAGGACCTCGTCGTCACCGGGGGCGGGCCGGTCGATGTCCTCGAACTCCAGTACCTGGCGCGGATCGCCGTATCCGTGCTGCACGATCGCTCGCATGACGCGTCCTCCGAGAGATTTACGGTGTAAATATTTACGCCGCAAGTTACGCTGCGGGGCACGGGCCGTCAAGACCGTCGGTCGTCGGGGTCGTCGTCGGACCGGCGTCGGGGGCCGACGCCGTCCGGGGCCGACATCGTCAGGGCCGGCGGCGTCCGGGGGACGTCGTCACGAGCAGCAGGGGAGTTCACGGGTGCCGAGGCAGGCAGGCCGGCCGAGCGGGCGTCGTACGCCGCTGAATCGCGACCGCGTGCTCGACGCCGGGATCGCGATGGCCGACGACGAGGGGATCGGCGCGCTGTCGATGCGCCGGCTCGGCAAAGAGCTCGGCGTCGAGGGCATGGCGCTGTACAACCACGTCAGGAACAAGGACGACCTGCTCGACGGCATGCTCGACCGGGTCGCCGCGGAGATCGAGCTGCCCGGGACCGGGCCTGCCGGGGGCGGCGCCGACTGGCGCGACCAGGCGCGCCGGCGGGCGATCTCGGCTCACGCCACCCTCCTGCGTCACCCCTGGTCGGCCGCGTTGTGGACGTCGACCATCAGCCTCGGACCGGCGCGCATGCGCTACCTCGACAGCGCGTTGCGTGACCTGCGCGTGGCGGGCTTCGCGCCCGGCCTGCTCGACCGCGCTTTCCACACGATCGAGAACCACATCGTCGGCCACGCGATGCAGGCGCTGGGCTTCTCCCTCGACCGCCACGACATGGAGGCGATGGGCAGCGAACTCATGCGGTCGCTCCCGGCCGGCTACCCCGACCTGGCCGCCCACATCCGCTATCACCTGGACGAGGCCGGCGACGACTCCTTCGTGTCCGGCCTCGTCCTCATCCTCGACGGTCTCGAACGCCTCCGCGGGCCGGGCGAGGCCGGCGCGGCGGGGGCGTGAGCGTCGTACGGCTCATCAGCCTGCGGACCACGTACGCGGCGTCACGGCCGACGCCGCGGATCGTGGCCGAGGAGAAGCTGCGCTGCCACTCCAGTCCGACGTAGCCCAGGCCAGGATGGGTCGTGGAGAGGCCGCGCCGCTGTCGCGGTGCGCCCGTGGCATCGAGGGCCCCGAGGCCGTCGAGGTAGGAGGCACCGGGGCGGAAGCCGGTGGCGAGCAGGATGGTGTCCACCGCTTCGGTGCCGCCGTCGGGCCACGTGACGGTGTCGCCGTCGATGCCGGTGAAGATGCGGCGCTGATCGGGTCGCCCGGCGTCGACCGCGGCCCGGTAGGTGCCGGGGTCCAGCACGGGCACGCGGGGACGGGTGCGCAGCCACGGTCCGACCGGGAGCGCGTCGAACCCGCTGCGGGTCGACCAGAAGTGCACGTCCCGGCCGAAGGGCCGCTGGGCGCCGAAGCGGACGGGCGCGCGCGTGGCGAGCGTGACCCGGGCGTGCGGGGCCAGATCGACCGCGATCTGGACCGCCGAGTTCGCCGCCCCGACCACCACGACGCGCTGCCCGGCGAACGGCTCCGGGTTCCGGTACTCGTTCGAGTGCAGGACCGTGCCGGTGAAGCGGTCCAGGCCCGGTAGGGCGGGCCGGTGGGGCGAGCTGAACGCCCCGGTCGCCGCGATCACGATCGGCGCGTGCAGCGGTTCTTCGTCCTCGGCCCGTACGGTGAACCCGACGCCGTCGTGCGCGACGGCGGTGACACGGTGGCCGGTGCGGATGTCGGCGTCGAGGGTCTTGGCGTAGGTGCGGAGGTAGTCCACGACCTCGTCGCGGTGCGGGTAGTGGTCCGGGTCGCCGGGGAACGGGAGGCCGGGCAGGGCGCTGTACCGGGCAGGGGAGAACAGGTGGAGGCTGTCGTAGTAGCGCGGCCACGAGCCGACGGGGTCGTCCGCCGCTTCGAGCAGGGCAGGGCGCAGCCCGCGGGCCAGGAGAGCGTGGGTCGCGGCGAGGCCTGCCTGGCCGCCGCCGATGACGATCGCGTCGGTCATGATCGGTGTCCTTTCGGGTGGGTGCCGGGCGTCGTGGCCGGCGCCAGGAACGCGGCGGCGGCCGCGAGTGCGGCGAGCAGCAGGAACGTGGTGGAGTAGCCGCCGAGCCGGTCGGCGATCACGGCTCCGCCCCACGGGGCGAGGGACATGGTGATCGCCAGCGGGGCGGACATCAGACCTGTCAGGCGGCCGTAGTGGGTGGTGCCCCAGCGGTCGGTGACTGCCGTGGCCTGGAGCAGGGTGAACACGCCGCGTGCCATGCCGGCGATCACCGCGGCGGCGATCAGTGCCGGCGGTGCGGTGACCAGTCCCAGGGCCGCCGTCGTCAGCGCGACCGCGCCGACCACCAGGGCGGTACGGGTCGCGGCACCGGTGTGGCGGACCAGGCCGGTGTACCCGAGGCGGCCGAGGACCTGGCCGACGCCGCCGAGACCCAGCGCGACGGCGGCCGGACCGGGGGAGAGGCCGCGTTCGGTGAGCAGGGGCACCAGGTTGATGACGACCGCGTAGGCGGTGAACGCGGCCAGCCCGAACGTCACCACGAGGAGGACGAACGCCCGGGAGCGCGCCACCTGGCCGGGGTCGTGATGCCTGGCCGGGCGGTCCGGGTCGGGCGGTTCGGGATCGGGCCACGTCCCGCGCAGCCCCCACAGATGCCCCGGGATCGTGATCACGGCGAGGAGTGCGGCGAGTACGAGGTAGGTCTGGCGCCAGTCCAGGTACGTGTCGAGGAGTGCGGTCAGGGGTGCGAAGACCGTGGACGCCAGCCCGGCGGCGAGCGTCAGGACCGTCAGCGCGGAGACGCGGCGCGGCCCGTACCAGCGGGTGAGGGCCGCGAACGCGGGCGGGTACAGCGTCGCGCTCATCGCCAGCCCCATGAGCATCCAGGCGGTGATGAACCACACCAGGTTCTGCGCCGTCGCGACCAGCACCAGCGCGGGAACCGCGAGCAGCGATCCACCGGTCATCAGCCGGCGTGGCCCGACCCGGTCCAGCCACCGGCCCACCGGGATGCCCGCCAGCGCCGCCACCAGCTGCCCCACCGAGAATCCGGCCGGCACGGCCGCCCCTGACCAGCCTGTCGTGCGGGTGATCTCCCCGGCCAGCACCGGGAAGGCGTAGTACAGCACGCCCCAGCTGGTGATCTCGGTGACGCACAGCGTCGTCAGGACCCGGCGCAGCTCGGTCTCCCGCAGACCGTCCGGTTCGGTCATCCCGCCTCCTTTATCGATCGAGATCGATCGAGTTCGCCGAACATTATCGACCGTTGTCGATTGACGCAACCAGGTGCGCTGGCCGATGCTGATGCCATGACGACGACCGCGACCCCTGAGCCCCGGACCCGGGCCCAGGTCCTGCCCGACGCCGAAGCCGCCACCTACGCGGATTGGTTCGCCTGCCTGGCCGAGCCGACCCGCGTGCGGCTGCTGCACGCGGTCGCCACCGCGCAGCGCGGGATGACCGTCGGGGCGCTCGCCGAGGTGCTCGGCATCAGCCAGTCCACCTGTTCCCATCACGTGCGCAAGCTCGCCGACGTCGGGTTCGTCCGCGTGCACAAGGAGGGCACCGCGACGCTGGTGACGATCAACGCCGCCTGCTGCGTCGGGCTCCCGCACGCGGCCGACGCCGTGATGGGCCTGCTCGCGCCGCGGCCGTGCTGCCCCGACGACGCGCCGGCCGACGTGGGTGTGCGTGCCCTGCGCGACGACGACTGGGCCGCGGTGCGCCGGATCTACGGTCAGGGCATCGACACGGGCCTGGCGACCTTCGAGACGGTCGTGCCGAGCCGGGCGTCACTGGACGCGAAGTGGCTGCCGGAGCATCGCTGGGTGGCCGAGCTGGAGGGCGAGGTCGTCGGCTGGGCCGCGGCGACGCCGGTGTCGACGCGCGAGGTCTACTCCGGCGTCGCGGAGACCTCGATCTACGTCGCCTACGGCCACCGGGGCCGCGGCATCGGCAAGGCGCTGATCCGCAAGCAGGTCACGGCCGCCGACGAGGGCGGACTCTGGACCCTGCAGACCGCGATCTTCCCCGAGAACCGCGCCAGCGTGGGCCTGCATCACGCGGCGGGGTTCCGCACCCTCGGCATCCGGGAACGTATCGCCCGGCGCGACGGCGTCTGGCGCGACACGGTTTTCATGGAGCGCCGCAGCACGGCGAGCTGACGCGCTGTGGTCGGGGGTTTTCCGTGTGGTCGGTCAAGTGCTTGACCGACCACACGGAAAACCCCCGACCACAGAGAAACCCCGACCGCGCACGGTCAAGCCCGGCCCCGGCTCCTGCCGGCGTGGCCGGGTTCGCACCGGCCGTCGTCGGGCAACCGCGATGGCAGGCGCGCCCACGGCGACGGCGGCCGGGGTCGCGACCCCGGCAGCCCGGCGCTTCACCAGTCGACGTCGTCGCCCGGGCCCAGCCAGGCGCTGAACCGGGCGAGTGACTCGTTGCCACGCCGGTGGGCGCGGACGAGCAGGCTCGTGACCTCGCGCGTCGTGGGGTGGTGCCGGGTCTGCTCGGGTGCCGCCTTCCGCGCGGTCAGGAGGCTGTCGAGCGACTTCTCGTGCATGCCCTGCCAGAAGTACGCGCGCGCGAGGTCCAGGTTGTGGTGCGAGACCCGCGTGGGCAGCCGGGTGTGCATGTGCCGGGGCAGGTGCGTCTCGTCGGCGATGGCGAGGGCGCGCGGCCCGTCCCCGGACTCGACCGCGCACGCGACCCGGTAGATCGCGACGTTCGACGGCCCGAACGCGAGGTGCGACCAGTCGTTGTCGGTGTCCGAGTCCAGGTGGGTCGCGATGCCACGCGCCTCCTCGACGTGATCCATCGCCCCGTCCAGGTCGCCGGCGCGGCCCGCGACGAGCGAGGACCGCAGGTGGAGCGCTCCGACGGTCAGGAGCGCGTCGTCGTCCCGCCCGCCGGGGTCGACCTGGGCGCGGACTGTGTCCAGGAGCCACAGCGCGCCGTCGTAGAGGCCGTCGCGCATGAGCGATGTCGTGCGCATCCACGCCGCGAAGCCGGCGGCGGCCGGGTCGTCCGTGAGCCCGGCGATCCACTGGATGCGGTCCTCGACGTTCGCTGCGAGGTCGTCGTAGCCGGTCTGGTGGGCGACCGTGTGCGCGGCGTGCGTGTACGCGAGCAGCGCATGGGCGATCACCTCGCGGTCCTGCTCGTCCTCGCAGGCGTGCACCATCGCGAACGCCTCGGTGAGCAGGGGCGGAAGGATCTCGGCGAGCTGGGAGTTGCGGCCGTGCTGCAACTGCTCGGAAACGTTCTTCGCATCGAGGGCGAGCGCGCTGACGGGGCGCGGCGGCGTGTCGAGGTCCGTGGGCGGGAGGTCCCAGCGGTTCAGCGCCCGCCGGAGATCCGGGATGAGCTTGTGGATGCGGTCCGGGGTGGCGCCGTCGCGATCGTACGGCTGCCCGGTGAGTGTGCCCGCGTCCACGCGCAGGACGCGCCCGACGGCCGCCGCGACCGGCTGGGACACGTCCCGGTCGCCCTGCTCGATCTTGCGCAGCAGCGACAGGCTGATCTTCGCCTCCTGCGCGAGCCCGACCTGCGTCACGCCCCGGGCCTGCCGGAGCTGCTTGATCCGCTTGCCGATCAACTGGTCGTCCATCGGGGATCCCAACGTTGGCGGGAGGGGGATTCACACCATACGCCCGACAACGCACCCCCGTGCAACTCTAGATGTGAGTGCCACACAAGTGTGGCACTTCGTCCGGTTTATAAGCGTCATGGTGGATCGTGACGGGGAGGAAGATCCGTCGCTCGCACGTCACTGCAACCCACGGCGACTGGAGCACGACATGACGATCATTCCTGAAGGCGGCACCACCGCCGACCGGTGGACGCGGCTCGTGGAAGCGGTGTCGGCGGTCGTGGGCGAATCGATGCCGCCCGGCGGTGTCGTCGCCGTCCGCGTCACGCTGGCCGACACGCGGTCGACCCTGGCTTCCTGCCAGGTGTGGGCGGCGACGTCCGCCACGACCTGGAGGCGGCGCGGCGAGATCGACGTCGATGGCGTCTCGATGCCCGACCTCGAGCGGGCGGTCGTCGCGGCCGGGTTCGCCTTCCCCCTGACCGAGGAGTCCCGCCCGAAATGGCGCGTGGACCGCAACCGGGGCACGACCTACACGCTCGACGTCACCCGCCGTGCGCGTGAACCACGTGACGCGCCCGGCGCGGGAACCACGAGAGGTGTGACCCGCAGCAGGCGTGAACGACCGGAGGCGTGAACGACGACGTGCGCGGGCCGGGCCACCCCGGCCCGTCAGAGGAAGTCGTCGATGAGTCCTGCGAGGGTCTCCGGTCGTTCGGAGAGTATGGCGTGACTGGCATCGAGTTCCCGAACCTGGACCTGCACGGGGAGACCGGCGAGATCGCGGCGGATGCCCCGGCGGAACGCTTCCATCAGCTCACCACCCGGCATTCCCGGAGGATCCTGGGTGGGGATCACTACCAGGGCCGGGCACGTCACCCGCCGCAGGAAGGGAATGGTGTCGCGGAACTCCGGCGAGTTCCGGACCGTCTCGAGGATCTCCCCGCCAGGGCGGGCATACGTCCGGCCGTGCCGCTCGACGAGGGCTCGCCGGGGGAGCAGCGCCTGGACCTCGGCGGTCAGCGGCTGACTCATGCTCGCGGCCTGAGCGTCGAACACGGCTCGCAGCTTGGCGAGTTCCTCGTCTCTCGCGGCGGGATCCATTCCCGGATAGTTGTCCGGATCGTTCTCGGCGGACCGCAGCCCGTCAAGGTTGACGACGGCGGGGCACTCGGGGTGTCGCAGGGCCCACAGCACGGCAAGCATCCCGCCCAGCGAGTGCCCGACGACGGCGGGGGTGCCCAGGTCGAGGTGCCGCACCACCGCCTCGACGTCGTCCAGGACTCGCTCCCACTCCCACGGCCCGTCTCCGGACAGGCCGTGGCCCCGGAGGTCCATGGCCACGAGGCGACGCCCGCCGAGCGCCGCGCCGTCGTCGGGCGCATCGTTTTCGGGCGCACTGCCGTTCGGCGCGCTGCTGCCGGGCGCGCCGCCGTCCGGCGCATCGCGGCCGGCCGGGCTGCCCGTCTGGCCGCCACCGTCCGTCCGGGCGGCAGCGCCGCCCTCGCCGAGGCGCAGCGCGTCCCAGGCATCGAGGGTTCCGCCGAGGCCGTGCAGCAGGAGGACGGGATTGCCGGCTCCGCCGAAGTCCCGTACGGCGAGGTCGATCTCGTGGTCAGTGATCGTCAGGTCGTGCGCCACGGAGCTCCTTCGGTCGGTTGAGCCGTGCATGGATCGACGCCGTGGTCACACCGCCGTCGGGGTGCTGGTCGAGCTTTGCGCGCTTGACCAGGTCGTGGACGCCCTGGCGAGTGATGCCGAGCATGGCACCCGCCGCGGCGAGGGATACGGAGTCCCTTCCCGGGTGCCCGACGCGCCGGGCCACCGCCCGGCCGAACACCGTGGCCCACCAGGCGTCGGGCGGGTCGAACGGGCCGTCCTCGGGGAAGAGCGCGGCGATGAGCCGCGCGGCGGTGTGAACCGCAACCTTGTCGTCGGGGCCCAGCAACTGCGCGGCCCATACCTCGGCCTCGATCCGGATCCGGTCCCGGGTCGGCCCTACCTGTTCTGCCGAGCCGAGCAGGATCTCCAAGGGATCGACGATCCGGCGCTGCACCAGATCCAGCAGTTCCCCGGCCAGCTCGACGTGCTCATCGGTGGTCACTTGACATAGGCTAGCAAGTACTTGTCACCACTCGTCAAGTAGCTGATGTATCCGCTTGTGCGGCGTTTGATATGCCGATCGCCTGAGGTGGCAGCGGTGGTGCTCCGTGACGTTCCGGTCTCCTGGTCCGCCCCGGTTGGCTGCCGTCAAGGGCGGTGTGCAAAGGGCTGCCTGCTGCAGGCGCTGCTCGGTCACCGCTCGAGGTCTGGCGAGTTCGCTGTTGTGGGACTGTGCCCTCCGTGCCATAGGAATCAGAATCCTTGGCACCAGGAATGGTGTTGGATCGAGCGCCGTCACTCACAGGGCCTGTCCAGTTCTATCACGAAACCTACTTGTGGCGCTGTGACCTGCACGAACGCTCCTACGCTCTTTCGGCTACAAACGCTTGCTGGCGGTGTTTCTTGAACACGAAGTTGGACACTCGTCCAAGACTGGCGGGAGGGGGAGGTGGAAAGTCGCCCTCGTCGTTATGCTCATCCTCAGCTGTGGTGAACCGGCGCTCTCTCTGGAGCGGCGGGCGCCGAGGTAGCGCAAGGGCCAGGTCTTGGAGCACCTGGCCTGAGTGTGACATCCATCGATACGAGTGCCGTGCCGACGGGACGCCAGCGGTTCCTTGGGGGCCTCTCGGTCATCCCGTCAGCCTCTGAGCCGTGGTGTGTCACATCTGTGGCGAAGACGCTCGGAGCGAGTGCGGTCGCGACCCGAAAGGAATGATCGAGCGTGATCGACCGGAGCAAGCGGACCGCTCCTGCCGTGGGTCTGAACCTGACGGTCCGCTGGCCGAAGCCGGACCTCGCTGGGAAGCGCAGCGGCAAGGGCTACTACCAGGGCGCGGCGGTGTGCCGCCGCGGCCACGTCGAGACCGACTGCCTGGAACTGGAGCCGGAGCCGGAGGCGGTGCGGAGTGCCGTTGTGCACAACTGCAGCCGGTGCGGCGCAACGATCCTGACCGCGTGTCGCGAGTGTGGTCAGCGCATTCGGGGCAGATGGTCCAATCCGCTCGCCGTGGCTTGCACGTCTTACTCGCTACCGTCGTTCTGCGATGGGTGTGGGGCAGCCTTCCCGTGGGTCACGCGCGTCGAGCGAATCTACGAGCTGGAGAATCTCTTGGAGCAGGAGGACATCCTCGAGGCTGACCGCGCCGTGATTCAGAACCACCTCGCCCGCTTGCGAGCCGACAGCCTCTCGGTCCGAGACGAGGAGAAGCTGTGGAAGGCTGTCACGGCCCGCCTGGCTGGCAAGGTGCTCAGCGGGCCGGTCTTGCGGATTGTGGAAGGCGTCGCAGGCGCAGCAGTACGTGCCCAGCTCAATCTCTGAATCTAGACGATGCTCGACCTCGAACGGGCGGTTGTCGCGGCCGGGTTCACCTTCCCCTGGCTGACGAGTCCTGCCCGGCATGGTGAGTGGACCGCGGCCGGGGCGCACGCTGGACGTAGCGCGCCCGGCGCGTGAACCACGAGGTTGATTACGGAATGGCCCCTCTGGCTGCAAGCAACCTCCTGGTCGGCCTCGTGGGTGCCGCGCCGGGCCGTGCCCCGCGCCGTCAGGGCGTGACGCGGAACCTCAGGAGTGCCGAGGCGCGGGCCGCGTAGGCGGCGCGTTCGGCGGCGGGTGAGCGTGGTGGCGACGAGTTCGACGCCGAGCAGGACGTTGGCGACCGTCGCTCCCGGCGCCGTCGCCACCGGCATCCTCGTCCCCGCGGACGCCGAGTTCGGCGGCGAGCGGCTCGTGCGGTACCACGGCAACATCCTGTCCCTGGCCACCCCGGCCGAACTGGCGGCGTCGATCACGTTCCGGCTGTCCACCGACTTGGTCAACCTCAACGGCGCGATCCTCGCCTCCGACGGCGGCTGGTCAGCGGTCTGACGGCGCCGGCCGCGCCCCAGCGCCGACCGGGCCTCAGGCCAGCCGTGCCCCGGGCCGGCCGGGCCTCAGGCCGGCGAGCCACGAGGTTGCTTGCGGAACGGACCCCGATACCGCAAGCAACCTCGTGGTAGCTCTGCCGCGGCGCCGCCCCCCGGTGCTGTCGCCTGCCAGGGCGCCGTTTGCGGCCGCGCCCGCCGCGCCCGCCGCC